>NZ_JBTZRO010000002.1:0-279906 GCF_054888995.1 Arthrobacter sp. MMS24-T111
GCGGCGTAGAGGGCCGCGTCGGCCTCACGCAGAACGTTGTCGGGCTCGGCGTGATAGTCGGCGAATGCTGCAATGCCTGCGCTGAGTGTCAGGTGGCCGGTTGGGTCTCCGGAATGGGTGATGTTCAGTGTCTGGACCGCTTGCAGGGCCCTTTGCAGCATTTCCTTGGCTCCTTGAGGCGTTTGCCTTGGCAGGACGAGCAGGAATTCCTCGCCGCCGTACCGGTACACGCCGTCGCTGGCGCGCGCGACTGTGGCGAGGGCGGCACCAACGGCCTGCAGGGCGAGGTCGCCTGCCTGGTGCCCGTAGATGTCGTTGTAGCTTTTGAAGTTGTCCACGTCGCACATCGCGAGGCAATATTCCTCGCCGTACCGGAGGCTGCGTGCGTGCAGTTGTTGGAGGTCTTCGGTGAAGCTTAAGGCGGTTGCTCAGACCGGTCAGGGGATCGGTGCGGGCTTGGTGGGAGAGCATCGTCCGATAGTGTGCCAGGTCGGCGTGGAGTGTGGTCACGCGCTGTGCCACGAGCAGCCGGGTATGCAGGACGAAGGGGTCCAGCGGCTTGGTGACGTAGTCGTCGGCGCCGGCCTCGAGGCCGGCGAGGACGTCGTCCCGGGATCCTTGCGAGGTCAGGAGCATGATGTAGGTGTACAGGTCGGTGGTCCGTGCCCGGATGGCGCGGCACAGCGCCAGTCCGTCCAGGCCGGGCATCATCCAGTCCGTGACCACCACGTCCGGCTGGTGTTCCAGAAACAGGGCCCACGCCTCATCGCCGTCACTGGCGGTGAGGCAGCTATGGCCGGAGCGTTCGACGGCGGCCTTGGCCACCAGCAGCGAGCCCGGGTCGTCATCTGCCACCAGGACCATCATGGGGCGACGTCCAGGGCACGATCGAGTTCGATATCCACCTGCTCAAGCTCCGTTTCCAACCTGCGGACCATCTCCGCAGCGTCGTCGTACTGCCCGGCCGATCCCAGAGTTTCCAGGTCGCCGCACAGGGCCGCAGCTGCCGTGGCTCCGATGTTGGCCGCGGCACCCCGGAGGGCGTGTGCGGCCCTGGTCACTGCGGGACCGTCGTGGTCGTTGATTGCTCTGTCCAGGGCGGCAAGCCGGTGCGGGACATCTTTCCGAAACGCTTCTGCCGCGGCGGGCAGCAGCCCCAGCCCGTCCACCGGTCCGAGGTCTCGAAGGATGGCCAGACGGCCCTGGTCGAGCCCGGCCCGAGGGGACGCTGGGTCACTGGCGGTCCGGCGGCCGGTGGCGGCCAGGGGTTCCCCGGGCACGAACCGTGTTGGCTGATCCGGGACCCACCGGGCCAGGACTGTTTCGAGGTCCGTGGCGGCAACAGGTTTGGAGAGGTAGTCGTCCATGCCGGCGGCGAGGCAGCGTTCCCGGTCCCCGTCGAGGGCCCCGGCGGTCATGGCGATGATGGGCAGCCGGCTGCTCGCGTTCTCGCGGCTCCGGATGATCCTGGTGGCCTCGAACCCGTCCATGACCGGCATATGGCAGTCCATCAGGACGGCGTCGTACCGCGTACTTTCGGTGCGGGCCACGGCTTCAACGCCGTTGGCGGCGACGTCCGCCGCGTAGCCCAACATCGTCACTGTTGCGCGGGCTACGAGTTGGTTGACTTCGTTGTCCTCGACGATCAGGAGTCGGCCGAGGATATGCCCTGGGCTCGCGGGCCTGGTGGCTGGCCGCTCACGCAAGGCCGCACTTGTCAGGGCCGTGAGCCTCTCGGCCGGGGTGCGTTGTTCGCTGGTGGACATCAGGCGGATCAGGCGGTTGTAGAACTCGGAGCTGCGGACAGGTTTCATCAGCCATTCCCGGACCCCGGCTTCGGCAATTGTTGCGCCGCTGATCTGCATGGTGGAGGTGAGCATGATCAGTTCCATGGTGGCCAGGGCGGGGTCGGCCTTGATGGAGCGGGCCAGGTCCAGGCCGTTGGTTTCGGGCATGCAGAGATCCAGTACCGCAAGATCGAAGGGTTCTCCCCGTTCTGCCGCGTCGCGGGCCCTGGCCAGGGCGGTCCGGGCGTCGGGCGCGGTGTCAGGCTGCAGCCGCCAGCCGCGTAATTGCGATTCCAGTACCAGTCGGTTGGTGGCGTTGTCGTCGACCACCAGTACCCGCAGCCCGGTGAGAATTTCGGCGGTCGGCAGGGGATCGGTCGACGGCGGTGCCACCGGCAGGGGGATACGGAACCAGAAGGTGCTCCCTTGACCGGGGGTGCTTCTCATCCCGATCTCACCGTTCATTGCGTCTGTGAGGCGGCTGCAGATTGCCAGACCCAGTCCGGTGCCGCCGTAGCGGCGGGTTGTTGAGGCGTCGGCTTGGGAGAATGATTCGAATAACCGGGCATGGTGTGCGGGTTCGATGCCGATTCCCGTGTCCCGGACTTCGAAGTGGACCATGCCGGCGGACCCGGGCCGGGTATCGCGTGTTTCGGCCTTTATTCGAATGGCTACCTCGCCGGCAGCGGTGAACTTCACAGCATTGGAGGCCAAGTTCAGCAGGACCTGGCGGATCCGGCCTGAATCCCCGATCAGTCTGCCGGGCAGGTCAGGCTCACAATAGGCGATGAGCTCCAACCCTTTGGTTTGTGCCGGCTCTGCCAGCAGCCCTGCGACTTCCTCGACCAGAACCCGGGGATCGAATGGGCGCAAGTCCAGATCCACCTTGCCGGCCTCCAGTTTGGAAAAGTCCAGGATGTCATTGATCAAGGCCAATAGGGCGTCACCTGCGCCTTTGACCCCTTGCGCATACTGCTTCTGTGTGTCATCCAGCGGGGTTTCGAGCAAGAGTGCGGTCAGTCCCACCACACCGTTCATCGGCGTGCGGATTTCATGGCTCATGGTGGCAAGGAATTCGGATTTGAGCCTGCTGGCTTCCAACGCAGCTGCCTTCGCGGCCTTCAGTTCGTCCTCGGCGGCCCGGCGGAGGGTGATGTCCCTGGCGATGACGGCGATGCCGCGAAGGTTCCCGTCTTTATTGATCGGTGAGACTGTCAGGGACACCGGGATGGGCGTCCCATCCTTCCTCACATGTTCGGTCTCGAAGTTCACCGCGGCGCCGCTTTCCCTCAGCCGTTCGAATATGTCCTCGGTCCGGTCCACGCTGCCGGGCGCCACGAGGATGCGCCCGTCGCGGCCGAGGGCCTCCTCGGCAACGTACCCGTACTGCACATGAGCCCCTGGATTCCAACTGGTAATGATGCCCTCCGGGGTGGTGCTGAAGATGGCGTCCGTGGAGGAATTCACGATCGCGCCCAGGCCCTCCAGCTCCGCGGTCCGGACGGCCACTTCCTTTTCGAGACCGGTGGTCAGGGTGAGGTTCTGAACAACGATCAGCACCTGACGGACCAGGATGAGGACGACCGTTATTCTGGCCACCACCAGCAGGAAGGTATTCATTTCCTGGACGTGCGGGCCGGCCAAGATAACCAGCGCCGCCAGGATCGGCGCGTAGGGGAGCAGTTCCAGGGCCAGGGCGAACGCCTTGCGCTCAGGCTGCGGGTTTTCCGCGTACGGCAGCAATGGTGCAAGCGCGATCAGGAGGAAGGCGCCAATCCACCCCAGGGCAAGGGGCGATCCCGTGACGCCGGTGACGCCGTCGAACGTGAGCCTGACGTAGGTGCTGTCGGTGATGGTCAGGGCGAGCAGCCCGCTGCCGAAGCACAACCAGGGGAGACGTTCGCCCGGTTGCCGGCGCATGGCCAGGACCAGGACCAGGGACGTGATGACCACGTCCACGACGGGGTATGCGACGCTGACAAGCACGGTCAGGGCGTCGCCTTCAGAGCTCAGGGCCGGCCCGAGCGCCGTGTACCAGCTGATCGCCAAGACCGAGCCGGCAATCACCGAGGCATCGAGTGCCGACCTGACCCAACCCACCTTGGCGGTGTCAGCCGGCCGCTTGAAGCTGAACAGCGCGGCGGCGGCAGGGATCGAATACGCAAGGAAGAGTACGTCGGCAACCGAGGGAAACGGATATGTGTTGTTGTTGGCGAGCCCGAAGTAAGTCCAGAGCGCCTGCCCCGCAGCCCAGGTAAACGCTGCCACAGCCAGGAGGGACCACGCCCGTGCATTCTCACCACGCCGGCCGGCCCTGCTGCAACTGATGCCAGCCGTTACAGCGGCCGCGAGGATGAGGAAATCGCCGGTCACCCTGGCGGCCGCGGTTCCGTTATTCCAATCGAAATACAATGCCAGCGCAGCCAGCAGTACGACAGCACATCCCGCGAGCCAAGCGAGCCTGGTTCTGCTTCGGCCTACCGGTTGAGGAAGTTCGAGGCGACCGTTCTGAGACACGTTGAGCCCTCCCAATTGGGCGCCTCGCACCCGCAAGAACTCGAGACCCGGGCCGCCCGAACACCCGGACGGAGACGCACACCCAAAATATATCCCTCCGACCTCAACTCCGAGGGCACCATGCCCGTGGGCGCGCAGAGAGGGCGGTCTTCTGTTCGGGCAGCGGGTGAGTGCACTTCGTGGCCCTTGTGGTGGTGAGGCCTGGGATTGGGGGCGGACGCCGGAGGACGACCCTGACTGTGGTGCCAACGTGGCCGCCGCGATGGCCCTGGTGGCCCGTGCCTGGGCCGCTGCACCACCCTGGGCTGTTATTGGCCAAGCAGGGAGACGGCGTGGGCGATGACCAACGCCAGCTGCACGAAGCCGCCGAAGGCTTCCAACCCCATCAGTCCTTTGGCCCGGGCTGAAAGCGGCATTGTATCCGTGGGGCTGAATGCCATGGAGTTGGACAGCGAAAAGTACAGATAGTCAATGAACGCAGCCGTCCAGCCGGTAGTGACCGAAGATCTGGCCGCAACTTCCTTGACAGCGTCGTGGTCTTCATCTTGCGGGAAGCGGAAGTCTGCTCGGGGCAGGTGGGGGCGCGGGGTGTGTCGGCGGGAGACGGGTCCGCCGCGGTCCAGTTCCCAATAGACCAAGGCGAAAGCGATCACGTTCGTTACCCATACCTGAAGTGCGGCGAGCAAAAGGGTGGGTCCGTTGCTGTTGGTTGTCGTCAGGGCAATGACCAGCTGAACCAAGGCAGCCTCGTTGGCCACGACCAGGAGGAGTGCCTGGCCAATGGAAAGAATTCGGGACCAGCGGGTTTCGCGGGTGAGCCGGCGAGGATTCAGGACCACCAGCGGAATCAGCAGGCCAAGGCCGACCACCACGACGACGTAGCGGACGCCCGGCAGGAATGTCGTCGGCAGCGTCCCGTACAAGCCCAGCGCAGCGAGGAGGCCAATCACGGCCGGCCAGCGATCCTCGGCTCGGCCCTGCATTTCGACTGAGATCATGATCAGGAGTCTAGGCTTGGTTGCCCCGCCAGGGCAGGTCAGGGCATTGAATGTGCGCCGAGTCGGCTTAGTATCAGCACCGCGTCGGGCCTTGAACCACCTGTGTTTCAGCCCTCTGCATACGAGTTCCCCGACACGGCGGGGAGGGGCATATCGCGCAGAAAGTCCACGGGTGTGCACCCCCACGAACCTCACCAGGTTGGAGTCGCTCGCTGCGGACTCCACGCTGTCAGCTCGTCCAATCTTTCGCTGACCGCCAGATTCCCGTGGCAGAAGTCGTCACAGGCCCGGCCAGACGCCTTGTACCGTCCACCCTCCACCCCTGGTAAAGGCGGCGACAACCGGTCCCAGCCCAACAAGGGTGTGCGGGTAAGTAGTCTGCCGCAACACCGCATGGCTGCACTCCAGACCCCGCAAAGCCTCCGCAGCCTTGGCCATGGCGTCCCTGGAGTTCGTGCCCGCAACCGTGAACCATCCAGCTCCGTGGTCGGTTCCGTACTCAAGAAGGAACGGCATAGACGAAAGCATTCCGCACCAAAACAGGTTCAGACAGGGCCGATGGTCCCTCTGGGTCGACCGCACGGATACGCTTCCACCAAGGTGGCGAACTGGGGCAGCAGTCCGGCACCTGAAGTAAGCCATCCTGACCCTGGACTTAGTCAACGTTCTCCTGAGAAGCTGGCCGACGTGGCCTGCCTCGGCAGGACGCCGCGAAACCGCCAGTATTGGTGGAATTGCGTGGTCGGTGACGTGCATTCCGTTGTTGGAAGGATAACTATGGCCCACGCAGAAAATCAGATCACCATCGACCGCTCACCTGAGGCGGTGTATGCGTTCCTCGCGGATGGATTGAACAACCCGAAATGGCGCTCGGGTGTTCAGGCCATCAGCCTGCGAAGCGGCGCTGCCGGCAGCGTCGGGGCCATCTACCAGCAGACGCTTACCGGTCCCGGAGGCCGTCCGGTGGCTGGAGACTACGAAATTACGGAAGCCCGGCCTGGGGAATACCTGGCGTTCCATGTCGTAGCTGGCCCGGCGCGTCCCGTCGGGGAATACAGACTGACCCAGGACGCCAGGGGGACCCTCGTGAGATTCACTCTCGATGTGCAGCCCAAGGGCCTCATGAAACTGGCCGGACCCTTGATACAACGCACCATGGGCGCCGAGGTCAGCCAGCTCACATCGCTCAAAGCCTGCCTTGAATCATCTTGACCGATGCGAAACGGCTGTGCGCCCATGGCTGCCCTGCGCACGCTGACCGTGTTTGTGGCGTCGATGCCTTCCGGACGCGGATCCTTGCCTTTTCTGTGTGCCTAACTTGTCTGACTTCACCCGCGACGGTGGTGGGGAGATAAGGGACCAACGACCCATTGACTGGTGCCTTGGCAGGTCTACCATGAACCGCGTCAGGACATTTTCAAGGAGGAGATGTGTGATGTCACGCGCTGAAGTTGAGGAGCTTGACGACCGCGGGATGGCGGCCTGGGACCAGCACGACACGGCCGGCTTCGCCGGCCTGCTGGCCGATAATTTTACCTTTTCGGATGTGATGGCCGCGGAGCCCTTCCACACGCGGGATCAGGTCCAGTCCTACATGGACGCGTGGTTCTCGGCCTTCCCGGATATGCACGTGAAGACCACGAGCAGGGTGGTCAGCGATGACGACGTGGCGGCGGAAGTGGAGTTCACCGGAACGAATACCGGTCCCTTGCGGATGGGAGACCAGGAAATTCCCGCGACGGGCAAGTCCGTGGTCGGGACAGGAACCTATTTTGCTTCCATCAGGGACGGCAAGATCGTCTCCTTCCGGGCTCATCCTGACGTCGCGTCGATGATGGGGCAACTGGGCCTGATGCCCGGAATGTAGCGGCAGCCCACGGTGGCTTGTGGCTGCCGGGAAATGGAACCGCGCACCGGCTCCGCCCGGTACAGCAGCATTTGGCTCCCTGGGAGGCCGTGCGAGGCAGCGAGCCGCACAGGCCCGGTCTTGCCGACGAAGTCGCCGAGGATTCCAACGGCCGACTTGAGCCCTGCAGCGTGGACTGTCCGCCCATAGTTTCCGGGCGTGGAACCGTGCGCTGACAGGGACTGTCGTAATGCCGCCCAAGGAGGGCCGCTGTGGATGAACAACTCCGCTGGATGGATGCAACGGAGCAGGCCGATTTAGTCCGCTCCGGCCAGGTCAGCGCCGGTGAACTGCTTGCGGAAGCGAGGGAACGCATCCGGGTGATGAACCCTGCCCTGAACGCCGTGATCGTCGAGCTGGACCCGGCGCACGACGGTTTGCCCGCCCTGGCCGGAAACACACCTCCTGACAACGGAGATCACTATCCGTTTCCTGGGGTGCCGTTCCTGGTCAAGGATCTCGCCCTGGAAATCGCGTGGACACCGTTTTCGGAAGGTTCGCGTTGGCTTGCGGGGAACGTCTCACGCACGGACCAGGAGCTCGCGCGGCGGTTCCGGCGGGCCGGGTTGGCCATCGTCGGCAAGACCAACACCTGTGAGTTCGGACTAAGTCCGCACTGCGAACCAATCCTCCATGGCCCAACGCGCAACCCATGGGACCTGGCTCTTTCCACCAGCGGATCAAGCGGCGGGTCGGCGGCGGCCGTTGCGGCAGGCCTCGTCCCGATGGCCCACGGAAACGACCTGGGCGGTTCACTGCGCTATCCAGCAGCGTGGTGCGGACTCTTCGGCCTCAAACCAACCCGGGGCCGGGTTCCGCTCGGACCGGAATATGGCGACATCGCGGGCGGCCTCGCGGCCGAGTTTGCGCTGACCCGCACAGTCCGCGACGCGGCTGCATTGTTGGACGCCGTAGCCGGACCGGCTCCCGGTGACCCATACTGCGCTCCGCCGCAGCAGCGCCCCTACACGGCCGAGATAATGACCGCGCCGGGACGCCTGAGAATCGCGGCCACGGCTTCACCCAACAGGGGCCAGTCAGTCCATCCTGACTACCAGCGGACCTTTGACGCGACGGTGAACTTATTGGTCAGCCTGGGCCACCACGTCGAAGAAGCGCATCCTGAACCGCTGGATCGTGCCGGACACCGAGCTCTCCGCGCCGTATACGGTGCCGCGGCCAGCTGGATCGAAGGGTACTGGACGAACCGGCAAGGGCGCGGGCCCGAACCGGGCGAAATCGAACCCTACACCGAGGTCCTGTTCGAACGCGGCCGCAAGGTCAGTGCCGCGGACTACCTCCAGGGCGTGGAGGAACTGCAGCGCTTTAGCCGGCGGATCGCCGGATTCTTCGATAATTACGACCTCTGGCTGACGCCGACGGTCGGCTGGCCACCGTTGCCGCTGGGCACGCTGACGGCGACCGTCGAGGACCCCCTCCGCGGCGAGCGGGAAGCTGGCCGGTTCCTGATGTTTGATGGCGAGTACGCCAACATCACCGGTAACCCGGCCGTGTCGATACCGTCGGGCACCGATTCCGCAGGGCTCCCCGTCGGAATGTCTTTCCTGGCCGCCTTCGGCGCTGAGGCAACCCTTTTCCGTCTTGCCGCGCAGCTGGAACGGGCCAATCCCTGGGCCGCGCGGCGACCAACAACCACGAGGCTGTAAATCCGCTTCCCCGGCCACCGAACAAAACAGCGACCCAGCGAGAAACAAGCGAGGCAGAAAATGTATCTAGGAATGTACACATTCAGGGGGAACCCGGCTGAGCTACTTGCCGGGCACGACCGCATGCTCGCCCTCCTTCCGGAAGGCCAACTGGACCTACACCTCTGCGTGGAAACGGAAGACGGCATCGCTGTCCTCGACAGCTGCCCGAACAAGGAAGTCTTTGACCGCTTCAGCAGCGGTCGACCATTCCAGCAACTCGTGGCCGCCGCCGGGCTGCCACCGGCGGAAATCCAGCACTTGGGCATCGTTAAGAGCTTCGTCCTGCCACCAGGGCAGAAGGAGGCAGCCAGACGCATCGACCAACCATAGAAGCACACAAACGCTTTGCGGAGCGGTATGAGCCGTTTCAGGTCCTCTTACGGCTGGTGACTGTTGGGGCGGAATCTCTCGGCCGAGTAGCTTTCGTCCCTTGCTACGGCGGTCATCGTGTGCGTATGCGACCGCGTATCCGGCAGTAAAGCCGCCAACGAAGAGCTAGCGGCACTCGGCACGAAAAACTCGAAGCCAGTCCGGAACGGCGGGACACCAGTCTTACTGGAATGAGTGCTTACTAAGTGGGAGGGCGGCTGAGCGGATGCCGGAACGGCAGCTGGCGGGAATCCCTGGTCTGCTGGCAGGCTGCGTTACTTTTGGTGTGCTGAGCGTCGGTTATCAGGTGATCGCTACGGAGCGCGACCGCCGCCGATTCCCTCCACCCGGGGAACTGGTGGACATCGACGGGCGCCGTTTACATCTTTGGCGCGCCGGACACGGCGCCCCGGCCGTGGTAGTGGTTACTGCGCTGGGCGCGGCCGCCCTTGAGTGGGCGGGGGTGCAGCGGGAACTGGCCCGCGACACAACCGTGTGCCTCTACGACCGTCCTGGCCTCGGGTGGAGCCCGGCCCGGACCCGGCCGGAAACTGTCGCGGGGATGGTTGATGACCTTGACCGGCTCCTGAGCGCCGGCCATGTTTCCCCGCCCTACCTTTTGGTCGGGCACTCGCTCGGCGGGATGGTTGCCCGGATCTACGCGGCCAACCACCCGGATCGGATGCTCGGGCTGCTTCTGGTCGATACCCCGCATGACCGGCAGTTTGAGCGTGTCGGACAGTTCCTCGACGCACGGGTCCGGGCACGGCGGCTGGCCGCCAGGCTGTTCGCCGGCGCCGGGCAGGTCGCTCCACGCGGTCTCGTCCGGCTCGGGGCGGACATCGGCATCGCCCGGAAAACCCGCGCCGAGGCACGCCAACGGTTCCCCGGAAGCCCGGTCGAGCTCGGGCTGGCACTGCAACTGCGGAACAGGCACCGCTGCTCTCTTCTCGGGGAGGTACACGCCCTCCTGACCGCAGGACCATACCTGAGAAACCATGCCCCCACCCTTGGCGATCTACCGCTCACAGTGATCACACGCGCGGCCTACCGGCCCGGGCCGGCAGGCTCCGGCAGGACTGCTGCCGGGACAATGGCGGCACTGACATTATGGGCTGACCTCCAATCAGAGCTCGCCCAGCTCTCAACCCGCGGCACGCTCGTCATAGCCGAACACGCAGGCCACCACATCCACCGCGATGAACCCGACCTCATCTGCCGCGCCGTTCGGGAGATCATCGCAGACTCCCAGCCCGGACCGCTTCGCCGAACATCGGACGGGCCGCCGGCCTCGCCCTGACGCAAATACGCGAAATTTTTGGCCCCTGTGCCGCCGGAGTAACCCCTGCACCCACGTCCAGACCCCTCTCTCCAACCAGCTGGCCGAACCGGTACAACGAGATTCCTGAACTGATCGCGATGCGATCCGGCGTCGCCGGCCTCCACGCCAACGCCGCCGGGAACGACGCAACCTTCGTTCCAGGACGAGTCTGCAGCTACATGTGAGTCACTCCTCTATGGGATGTTTGCTTCCAACTTCCGCAAGGTAGCGCGGAGTTGACTTCGTCCAGCCCGCTCCATTGCGACCGTAATTATGTCCTCGCACTTACGAACAGATCAGTGGCGAAGGGACGCCAGGACACGTCCGGACCAGCAGGAGGAACAAGGGCAGGCCGACATCGGCAGCATGTGCCGCTTGTGGACTTCAGTCTGCTCCTGTCAAGGCTGCACGAAGGTCGGTCAGGGATGTGATGGTGAAGTCGGGGGCCTCGAAGTAGCTTGGAAAACTGCCCCCGGTTCGGTTCAGCCACGCCGTGCGCAGCCCGGCACGGGCGGCGCCGTGGATATCCCACGGATGCACCGCGACCAACAGCATGCCGCCCGGGTCAGCCCCGGTAGAGGCAGCAGCATACTCATACGAACTCCGCGTCGGTTTCCACGCCGGTGCGTCTTCGACGGAGAGAAGCGCCTCAAAATCACCCCGGATTCCAGCCTCGGTTAGGAGTTTCCCGGCCATCTGGGCCGAACCGTTGCTGAGCGTGACCAACCGGAACCCTCCATCGGCGAGTGCCCTGATGCCCCCGGGGACGTCCGGATGGACCGGGAGGCTGTTCAGGCCGCCTATCACGTGGGTAACCGCTGCCTCGAGTGGGCGGTTAAGGTCCACACCGGTCAGGAGTGCCCGAAGTGCCT
The DNA here is from genome assembly GCF_054888995.1 of Arthrobacter sp. MMS24-T111. Lineage (NCBI taxonomy): Bacteria > Bacillati > Actinomycetota > Actinomycetes > Micrococcales > Micrococcaceae > Arthrobacter > Arthrobacter sp. MMS24-T111. The sequence continues at coordinate 11,480 of NZ_JBTZRO010000002.1, forward strand.
CGGCCCCCATGGCCGCGAACGATCCGTTCCCTCCACTGGCTGCTAGAGCGAAGCCGTCACGCAGCAGCGTCGCGAACCAGAGCCGGCCAGCTCGGTCGGTGCCCCGACTTCTCCGAAGCATTCCCTCATGGGAGACATATCCGACAGCGTTTCGTTGACATCGAAGACAATGACCGACGTGGCCGTACTCATGGATGCTCCCCTGTGATCGCGTGGACGTCTCCCGTCCCAGTCTGCCCCTCACCGAAGAGTGTGGAAAGCGGTACCGCAACCGGGCGACCTTTGCTACCCGCCATTTTGGAAGATGTGGCCCGGCGGTAATTACGCTCCGGGTTCTTGTTCTCGTTGGCGGTGGCTGCCATACAGATCGCGGTCAACGGCGGCTGCGTCTTCCCGTCCGCGGTGTCCTCGAACTCCGCAGTGGTTACACGCGGAAGCGGAGGTTCGGCGAGGCGGGCATCGATGTCGAGTTCTATGGTTGACCGGGCGTGGCTGGAGAGTACGAGGCGGTCGACGGCGGATCGTTCATTGTCCGAAAGGTCAAACGGACGGTCCGCCGCCGGCTCTGCCCCCGTGAGTAGGGTCCTACTCCCAACAGTATTGCCCTGACCACATGCTAACCCGAGGGTTTTGACCGGCAACCCAAGATCGGCTTAAGTTCCCGTCAAGAGTCACAATTTCTGGTTTATGGTGCCCTCGGCCAAGCCGGGCACCTACACCTGCCGCTCTGGACATGCACGGAACACTGAACATCAAATGAACCAGCACTCTGGCCCGGCCCCGAGGTAGGCGACACATGGCAGATGAGGGCTGGGATCAGGTGCGCCCGGATCAAGGCTGCAGATCTGATCCTTCGAATCTTGGCCGGCTCAGCCTTGGCCGTGGACGCCGTCGTGCACTCACAACTTGCCCCGGGGTACCAGTCCGCCGCCCCCGGCGGCTTTGGCGAAGGTAACCTCTTCCTCGCCGAAACCGCCGCCGCTGCGGGCTGGGGCCTGTGCGTCCTGATCTGCGGAAGCCGGCGCGCCTGGATCCTGTTACTGCTCTACCGCTACGTCGATGTCCCGGCGTTTGGGTCGTTTCCGGCCATGTACTAACCAGTCTGGTTCTTCGAAAAAATCTTCACGGCCCTGCCCAGGTGGCGCGCAGTAGCCTTACCCAAATTCTGAGGGCACATAGCGACCTATTGAGAGGCGTGGACGCGTGCCTTGCGTACCTCTCCGAAAACGCGGAATTTTAGGCCCGACGCCTCGCCCCGGCAGTCATGGGGCTGATCCAGGGCTGCGCCATCCAGGCGCTTCTGTACAAATTGGGGCGTGTCCGCCGACTACCGCGCGGCAGCGGCGGACATGCCTTCCGAAGTATTTGGCCCCGTGCTACATTCCAGGGATTTGCTGCGCTTCGTGGACCTCAATTTCGCAGCCGCCGGGCATGTCCAGGTGCGGATGGACCTTGGCGAGCTCGACGGCGGCTTCAAGGGTATCGGCCTCGATGATGCTGTATCCGGCGACCTCACGCTGGCTCGGTGCGGTGGTGCCGTCGGCGGAAACGCGGACACCGTTAGCCAGAGGCGTGCCGAAATCGATCAAGCCGTTGCCGACCTTGCCGGCCCAGACATTCCACTGCTCCATAACGGCGGCCATGTCCTCCGGAGCTGGCGGCGCGGCTTCTGCGGGGGTCATCGGGGCGTGGTAAATGAAGACGAACTTGGACATGGTTTCCTTCTTTTCTATTTATTCTTGCGATTACTGGGGTGCAGTACTTCAGGCGGCTACGGATCGGCCTGTGAATCCGATCAGACGTTCAAGGCTCCCGGCGGTCTCGGCGACGGGCTGGGCGGGGGCGAAGCTGCCGCTGGCCCGGACCTGTTCCGAGATGGTCAGTTGAGCAAGACCTTCGACGTAGTCGGTGACGACGTCAGACACGGCGAGTTCTTGGCCGGTTGCTGTGGCGAAGTCCCAGGCGTGCACGAGCAGCTCCAGGTTGATGATTCCGGCAACGACGGTGGCGGGGAGTTCGGCGAAGCCCATGTCGATGGTGCCCTCGACGCCGCGGCGGGTGAATGCCTCGAGGGTCGACTGCGCAAGTGCCGCGATGCGCACCTCGGGTGAGGAATTCGGGTGGTCCGTGACGTCCGCGCCGAGTGCCGCGCCGATCTGCTTCAGCGATCCCGCCAGGTGCTCCAGCAGCTCGTGGACGGTGAAGTCTACGCAGGGGGTTGCTTGCTCCCGGTCTGCCGGGGCGACCTTGCGCAGCACGCCCAGGAGCACGGCGAGGGACGCATCGGCCGAGCTGAGGGGATCGATCTGTGCGGGAGCGGCGGACCACTCGTCGGGCCCGGCCCCTGCCGGGGTGGACGTTTCGGCGACTAGGCGGCCGAGGTAGTGGTTCCATCCTTCGGCGTGCGCTGTGGCCTGTTCGGCGGTGAGTCCTTCGTGGACCAAGCGCAGCAAGGTCCCCTCGGCGTCCGGCTCCAGCGTGATGGTCACGGTCGACGCGCCGGGTGCCAGGTCCATCCCGGATTCCCAGCCCCACGTGAAGACGATCCGCTTGCCCGGGTCGATTTCTTGGAACGTCCCGGACGCGTGGTGGCCCGGGGTTACCGTCCAGCGGTATTCGCCCCCGATCCGCAGGTCTACACGGGCGGCGACCGTCTGCCAGCGACGCAGACGTTCCGGTTCGGTAATGAGTGCAAACGCCTCGTCAGCGCTGACGGGCAGGTGGATCGTTTTATCAAAGCTCATGGGAGGTCCTTAATGTGAAGTGATTTGGCCGAATGGTTTGCATCATGTTGCGGCCCTCTTTGCCTCTTGGTGGCCAAGGCGGCGGCATCTGCGGCCAGCAGATCCAGTTCGTCGGTCCAGAACTGCTCCACCAGCGCACGCAGCCGGCCCATGCCCACGGGGTCGAGCCGGTAATACCTGCTCCGCCCCTCCTTGCGGGCTGCCACCAGTCCAGCCTGCTCCAGTAACAACAGATGCTGGGAGACCGCGGAACGGCTCACCGCGAACTGGGCAGCCAGCTCACTCACCGCCTGCTCCCCGCGTGCCAGAAGATGCAACAACCGGCGCCGGTTCGGCTCCGCAGCAATCTCCAAGGCATCGAACACATCTAATACGTTAGTGGTCACTAACGTATCGCGCAAGGCCGCGCCACCAAACGCCCCCAATTGCGGCCCCGTTAGCTCATTCGGCGTTGATTCATGCAGAGTGGGTGGGGCGCTGTGAGGACGATCGCCGCGGGTCCAGTCCGGCCGGAGGACACCCGAAACACGGAGCGACAAAGGGTGTGTGGCGAAACGGGTACAACCCGAGCCCGAAACCGGGCCGGGGCGCCCGCCCACCTCATCGTTGGCGCGTGGGTTCTGAGCCGACGGATGTCCGGAGCCAGGCTCAAGGGACCTGGGACATGGTGTCTTGTCCCTCAGCAGCGGTGAGACGACGCTCGTTGCCTCGCGTGAGCAGCGGCCAAAAAAGTCATGACGGCGGTGACCCACAGGACCGGCACGTAGATGGCGAGGATGAACCATGACCCGTTCCTGGCTGTTTCTATCAGGTGGCCGCTGACCCCCGCCACCGTGGCGGACACGAGAAGGGCGGTCAGAGCTACGGCAACCGGCCTTCGTTTGGGGCCGGAACGAGGTACCAGGCCGCGATCATGGAATGGGCTACATATGTGAGGAGCGAGGCGACGAGGTTGGCTGTAAGAGTCCCGGCGGGGATCCGCGCCGCATAGTCTAGGCACGTCATCCGCTCTAAAACACGATGGATCCACGCGGCAGATCACCTTTGTACTTTGCGGATCTCGACGAGGACAGCCCGGCCCAGATCCTCGTGGCGAGAGCTTCTCTAAAACGCCTGAGGGCCTGAGCCGGTGCAGTACCGGCTCAGGCCCTCACGGCCTCCGTCATAACTTTCTGCGCCGACGCGTCGGGGCCGGCTATGACTTCCAGGTATAGACCGTGCGCAAACCTCTGTTACTTGGGCATGAGTACTGAGTCGATCAGGTAGACCGTGGCGTTCTTGGTCTTGACGCCGCCGCAGATGACGTTGGCGTTGTCCACCTTGAGGTTGTTGCCGCTGCCGGTGACGGTGACGGAGCCGCCCTCGACGGTGGCGTGGGTGCCGGCGATCTTGTCAGGGGTGATCTGGCCGGGAACAACGTGGTAGGTCAGGATCTTGCTCAGCAGGGCATCGTCCGTCTTGAGGGTGTCGATGGTGGCGGCGTCAATCTTCTTGAAGGCGTCATCCACCGGTGCGAAGACAGTGAATTCGCCGCCGTTGAGGGTGTCCACCAGGTTGACCTTGGGGTTGAGCTTGCCGGACACCGATGCGGTCAGCGTGGTGAGGATGGGGTTGTTGGATGCGGCGACGGCCACCGGATCCAGGGCCATGCCGGCTACGGAGCCTGCGCCCGTGGGAACCTGCTGGGCGTAGGCGGCGCAGCCCGGGCCGACCAGGTTTGCTGCCGAGTCCATGCTGCCGGCCGAGGAGCTGGCCATCGCGCTGGACGACGGTGAGGCCATGCTGGAGCTGGGGGCGGAGGACATCGGCGCCGAAGATGCCGATGACCCGGAGGTGCTGCCCGAACCGCCACACGCGGTGAGGCTGAGCAGAGCGGCCGCTGCAACGCCTGCGATCGTTAAGGTGGTGCGCTTGATTGTCTGCATTTGAGGTTCTCCTTGTGGTGGCATGGTACTGAGCCGGAACGATGATGGGCCGTGCTTGCCCGTGGTTTATCGACACCTACCGTTGACTGGTGCCTCAATGACTATTCGGCCGGGGCCAGGACGTGGATGGGTTAGAGCCAGGGAATTTTCGTGAACCCGCGCATCCCCACACCGGGCCGTCCTCGTGCCGGTGCGACACCGGGCCGGAAGATCTCTCATTGTCCTCGTGCTGGTATTGCGTGTCATTGAGCGGGTCCCGGTCTTGGGCTTGTTGGGGAGCGTCAGCAGGGCTGGGGCAGCAGAAACGTTTGCGTTTGCTCGTGGGCGGTGGGACGGCCAGCTGAGCCAGGATCCTGGGCAGTAAGTCTGCGGTGGGCTCAGCGTGTAGCGACCCGTAGGTAAGCAGCAGCGCTTCACGAGTTTGTTCGACGCGAAGGAAAAATTGGTGTCTTACCGGTTCGGGGCCGGATCGAAGAAAGTCCTCCACTGCCTGCTCGGCCTGGCTGCCCAGGCAGTCCGCGGCATACAGCTCGGCGAGATTCAGAACGCCGCCGCTGACCAGGTCATAGGTAATGTCTTCCATAAGTGCTTCCGGCCTGTCATCAGACGGCGAACCGCCTGTAAGCAGCGGAGGTGGACATTGCATTGCCCCGGGCTGACGTGGTCGGTACCGGCTCTCCCGTGAGCTGTGGTGTGGGTCAGTGGTGGTGGCCGGCCGGAGCATTCTGGGTGCTGCTGCGGTGTTCTCCATGCGGGACGGCGTGCTGGCCGGCTGCGGTTGCGGCGAGGCCGGGGGTGGTGATCGCCGCCACGATGAGCGCTGCAGCGAAGGTGACCGTCAAGAGGGGCCCCGCGGCGGCAGGACGATCACTCGGACGGAAGGTTTGGCGACCCAGCCAGCCCACGCAGCCAAGGATGACCAGTTCCAAGACGGCCGCACTCAGAGCGGTTCCATCGAGTGAGCGGGAAGATCCGCCGGGCCACCAGATCCTCAACGCGACGGCGGCCAGGTGCAGGAACACCCCGACGGGGGCCACGCGAAGGAGCACACGCGGCCAGGACGGGGCTCCGTTGCGGAGACTTTGCACCGCCCACATCAAGAGTGCCGCACCCCAGAGGCCGGCAGCGACCGTTCCTGCCATTGTCCAGGGACTTTCGCTGGCCGTGCTCAGCAATGTCGCGCTGGTCCCGAAACTGAGGGTAGCGGCCCCCAGGCCGGCGAACGCTGCAAGGTTCCTGACGGACTCGGCCAGAAGCAGACCCCGGACCGGGCTCTCACCCCGGGCCCGGAGCGGTGCCCCCGCCACGGCCGCGTGGTTCATGCCCGGCCGGCGCGGACGGTTGTGCGGCGGTTGACGGTCTTGTCCTGGGAGAGGCCCACGCCGAGCAGGAGCACGGCGCTGGCCAGGTGCAGGACGTTGTCCGCGCCGTTCAGGGCGATGATGTTCAAGGACGTATTGAGCAGGAACAAACCCACGATCCCGACCAGGAGGTACACCGCCCCGACCGTGGTGTTGACCGACCGGGAGGCGGGGACGGACTTCAGGCCGGCGGCCAGCAGTGCCGCGCCGATGGCGAGGTGGATGACGTTGTGCAGGGGGTTGACGGCAAAAATAATCAGGAGGGGTCCTTCGGTCGCGAAGAATCCGACGCCGGAGGTTACCGCGAATCCGAGAAGACCGACGAGCAGGTAAACGGAACCAAAAATGGTGGCAATCAATCGGTTGGGGGAAGTGCGCATGACACATGGACCTTTCAGAGCGGGGCCCCTCGCAGGGTCAAAGCGCAGGGCCGGTGGTGTCGTGGCCCCCGGACGGGGACCTCAACAACGATTCGGCGCCGCTCTTCCAGCGGATTGGCGCCTGCTCTCCTGGGTGTCGGCGTTGATAGCCACTTTCCGCGCCGCGGTACTCAGAGTCGCTGGTGGATTCCAAAAGGGAACCATCCGACCGACCCCCGGGCGATGCCGTGGAGCAAGCCGGTGGCACGTCCCGTTCCACGTGGACTTTTCGACGGGTCAATGGTTCAGGCCACTGACCGTGTCGGAGGGAAACGGTGCAGCAGGTTCGAGCTCCGTTCGGAGCCGCAGCAGGCCGCCTCTGATGCGCGATTTGATCGTCGGCAATGGCGTGGAGAGCTGTTCGGCGACTTCGCGGTAGGTCAGGCACCCAAAATAGGCCAGGACAATGGCCTCGCGCTGAAGCGGAGACAAACAACCCAGGCTCCGGTGGAGGACTTGTGCGTCCATTCTGTTGATGACCGTCTCCGACACCTGGTCATACGGCGCGTTCTCGGCGCTGGCCGCCCACCGCAAGTCCCGAATGCGGCTGTTGTGGTGCGAACGAACCCTGTCGACAGCCCGGCGATGCGCAATGGTCATAAGCCATGCCATCGGACTTCCCGCCGCCGGGTTGTACTTCGACGACGTTTGCCACACCGCGACGAAGATTTCCTGGGTTACCTCCTCGCTCAGCCCGTGATCAACGAGCACCCGTAGGACCAAGCCGAAAACCCGCGCCGAGGTTCGGCCATAAAAATCCCTGAACGCTTCATGATCGCCCTGCCCTGTCCGCCCCAGGAGATGCACCAGGAAATCCTTGGTCGTCTCGAAGGGCACGGGCTGTTGTGACTCTCTTGAACTGTTCATCGCGCCTTCAGCCGTCAGGGACGACCGCCCCCAGCGGGCAGCCATGATCCAGCAGGTAATGCAATCCGGCCACCCTGATGTGCGCGGGCTGCTGCCCCCAGGCCGTCGGCCAAGGCTGAACAGATCCCACGCCGCACCGTGCGTACCATGGCGTTCACCGGCCAGAACCTGGACACAGGCGCCAAACGGCTTATTCATCACCGGAGAGAACACCCGTTCTCCCTGGTGATGCTTAGACTAGAGAACAATCGTTTTCCACGCAAGCGACAAGAAAGAAACACTCACTGTGGCCTCATCCGAGTCAGTTGAGAATGGGGCCGTCCCAAGCAGGCCCGCTGATGCCGCCGCCAGAGAGCTGGTACTCGCGGCCGCCGGCCGACTGTTTTACGCCCGGGGCTTTACCGCGGTGGGGATGGATGAACTGCGGACAGAATCCGGTATCCCGCTCAAGCGGTTGTACCGTTTATTCCCGGCCAAGGAAGCCATCGTCGAAGAGGTCCTCCACCATTGGAAGGACGTCTGGACCGCCGGGATCACCGCCCAAGTCCAGGCAGCACAGGAGCCGCGCGAACAGCTCCTGGCGGTTTACGACTTCCTCGCCGGCTGGTTCACATCACCGGGATTCCGAGGGTGCGCGTTCATCAACTCCTTTGGCGAGGTCGGAGGTGCCTCCGGGCGCATCACGGACATCGTCAGAGAACAAAAACGGCACTTCCAGGACTACCTGGCCCGGCTGGCAGCCGAGGCCGGGGCACCCGATGCCCTGGCTCCGCAGCTTGCCATTCTGGCCGAGGGGGCCATCACCACAGCAGCCATCGCAGCCAGCGCCGAACCTGCCCACCACGCCCGCGCAGCCGCGGAAATCCTCATCGATGTCGCTTTCCACGCCACCCCCGTCGGCCTCAACAGCACAGGCAGCCCCACTGACGGCATTCCGTCATGTCCAACCCCCGGGCCAATGCCCGGCAAGTAGCGTGCGCCAGCCCAGCAACGACGCCCCTGCATGCGGTGATGTGAGCCCGTGTCGAGAATCGCAAGCTGCGCCAAAGCCCCGCTGACCCGCCGGCCTGGGGGTGCCTGGGGGCGCCTACGTCCTGTGGCGGCCTCCACGTGTTGCACCGTGCCGGGTGACTGCCGGCGGGCCGGCCCCAGCGGATGGGCCGAACCGCCCGTGAGGGCAGGTTCCCGGGTAGTGGCGGGCGCCGTTGCTTCTCTCTTCCTCATCATCGGCGGGGAGGGTACTGTAGCGCTTATCACGGCCGTTTTGGCTGTGGCGACGAGGGCACGTCGCAGCGCTGGGGTGCGCTAAAGGACCGAGTCCTGCCCCCGCCATTTCAATCTGAATGGCAGGAGAATGTTCCATGTTCGAACAGCGTTTCATAGTTGATGCAATTTCCCGCAGTGCCGAAAACGCGGTGGACCGACGCAGGTTTTTCCGGGCCGCGGGCATGGGCAGCATAACGGCCGGCGCAGCGTTTGTTGCCGCCTCCGCTGCCGCTTCCCCCGCCCTCGCGGAAGAAGACGGAGCGCCCAGTGACGCGGCGATCCTGAACTTCGCCTTGAACCTGGAATACCTCGAGGCGGAGTTTTACCTCCGTGCGGTCACCGGCACCGGCCTGCCGGAGAACATGACGACCGGCACGGGCAAGCGCGGCCCGGTCACCGGTGGACGGCAGGTGACCTTCAAAACCCCACTGATCCAAAAGTACGCCCAGGAAATCGCCGGGGACGAAAAAACCCACGTCGCCTTCCTGCGCAGCGCCCTGGGCTCCGCGGCAGTCTCACGGCCCAAAATCAGCCTTGACGACAGCTTCACCGCCGCAGCCCGGGCCGCCGGACTGATCGGTGCCCACGATACGTTCGATGTCTACGCCAATGAACTGAACTTCCTCTTCGGGGCGTTCATCTTCGAAGACGTGGGCGTCACGGCCTACAAGGGGGCCGCCCCTTTGATCAGCAACAAAACCTACCTCGAGGCCGCCGCCGGTTTACTGGCTGTGGAGGCCTATCATGCAGGGATCATCCGCACAACGCTCTACGCCCTCGGCGTGCAGACACCCGCCATTTACACCACCGTGCAAAAGATCTCCGACGCCCGCGACAGCTTGGACGGAACAACGGACCTCGACCAGGGCATCGGCACCGCCGCCACCGCCAACCTCGTTCCAACCGACGCGAACGGGCTGGCCTTCAGCCGGACCGCGGCCCAGGTACTGAACATCGCCTACCTCGACTCCGAGCAGGTCAGCTCGGGCGGCTTCTTCCCAGCCGGCGTCAATGGCAGCATCAACACCAGCGGCGATAACGACAACGACTAAAACAACCGAACAAGAAGCCGGGCCTGCACCGTATGTGTCCGGCACAAGAGAGACGCACCTTCGCCCACGCGGCAGCGTGGGCGAAGGTGCGTCTCCAGTCAGTGGGGGCCGTCACCTGATAGGCCCGATGGGCCGGCCAGGGACGGGCGATGCGGTGCGTTGCCAGCCGCCCCGCACCGCCGGGTCCCGCACTTCTCCCGGCCCCCGGCCGCCCTGGTGCCCGTGAGGCTTAGTCGGAGCCGGTGTCCTGCGCCTCGAGGTGTTTGGACATAGCCTCAACGGCCTGGTTCCAGCGAACTGCAAGGGCTTGTCGGCTCAGCGGTTCGAACATGCCCGACAGCACCCTCTCCAAGGCATCGTAGGCAGCGTCTTTGACCCGTTCCTGGGCCGCAGGGCTGTAATAGTTCATGTCCATAATTCGGCACGGAGACAACAAAAGATGGGCTCCTCCGGGACGGAAGCACCCGGGGCAACCTCCGCGCAAACACCGGGGATAAAAGATTCAACCACCTTGGAGTGGTTCCGACCGATCCGACTCTCTCCCATGAGGTGTGGTGTGTCATTGATGGTGGCCGGGCAGCGGATTCGGGATGGTACCTCCGTGTTTTCCCTGCAGGACGGCGTGCTGGCCGGCGGCGGTTGCGGCGGTTGCGGCGATTCCGGGAGTGGTGATCGCGCTAGGCAAGGACGGCGGCATGCATGCCAGCAGCAGGAGTCCTCAGCCTGCGGCAGGGCGGGTCGAACTGGGTTCAATGCCGGTGGTCGCCGGCCCATGTCCAGAGACGGCCCGACACCGAGGGCACTCCGACCCAGGAACTGGTGCCAACAGGAATCCCCGCGCGGAAGCGGTTCCGTCGATCGAGCTGCCCGTCCACGGCCCCCGCGGCAACGAATCGCAATAAAGGGCGCGATAAGGTGTCGGCCGGAACTACCTTCCGAAAGGTGTGTGCTTCATGGGACGAGTCAGTCCGCCCACACGATCACGATCACGTCCGGTGCTCTTGCCCGCTCTCGCCTGGCTGACGATGCTGGTCCTGGCAAGATGCGGGGCCGGTCCGGGAAACCCCGTACCCGGTCAGGGTTCTTCGGTAGCCGCATCCGCCTCGGCAGCTTCCGCCACGGCGTCGCCACCCTCCGATATTCCCGCTACGGACGCGGGAGGGCCCTCGGCGGCTGCGTTGATGGTCTGCGCGGACGAAACCCGGGGTAACATCAGCCGGATCCTAGCCCTCCCCACTGCTCCTCGTACCACGGCGTCCTGGGCGGGCAAGCTCTACACCTGCACCTATGCGCTTCCGGCCGGGTCCCTCGTCCTCTCGGTCAAAGAAGCAGCGGACCCGGATACCGCCCGCGCCACGTTCCAGGACCAACAGCGGACCACACCCGCTGCCGCCCCGATCGAAGGATTGGCCAACCTCGGATTCCCGGCATTCCAAACGCCCGCCTCCGCCGTTTTCACGAAGGACAACTTCGTGTTGACCGTGGACGCGGCAGCCCTCCCGGAAACAGTGGGACCAAACCACGTCACGCGCGCCGCGTTCGCCTACCAGGTCGCGACTACGGTACTGGCCTGCTGGTCCGAATAACATCTCCTGCCGGGTTGGAAAACTTAGGGTCCACGGTTCCATGGGCAGGTCAAAACTCGGGGCCGGTGAGGATCTTTAATAGATCATCTTGATTTGACCAATCCGTGAGATGGAACACAACGAACCATTGATGTCACAGTCATGGGCGTGCCCATCAGGGGAGCGTTCACTGTCAACGGAGGAAACACGTCATGAAGAAATCCGCTTTCCTGATTGCCCCGGTCCTGGCCCTCGGCGCCCTCGCGCTCTCCACCAGCCCGGCCCTCGCCGCAGACAACACGATGTACCAGGCAAACCTCGCAGCTATCAACGGCAGTAATGCCTCTGGAACCGTCATGATCACCGTCAACGGCGACCAGGCCACCGTGACCGAGAAGGTTTCCGGTCTCGCTGCGATGTTCAACGGCAGCCCCTACCCGCACGTCCAGCACATCCATATCGGTGCCAAGGGAACCTGCCCGGACATGTCAGCTGATACCAGCAAGGACGGCGTCATCAGTACCACCGAAGGCGCCCCCTTCTACGGCGGGATCGGCACCACCTTGTCCACCAGCGGTGACACCAGCCCTGCTGCCGGAACCGACCTGAAGGTCGCCGGGATGGGCGCCTCCTACACCTACAACCGGACCTTCACGCTGGACGCAAAGACGGCTGATTCACTCAAGGCCGGGACCGCCGTCGTCGTCGTCCATGGCCTGGACCCGGCAACGCTGCCCGCCGCCGCGCAAAAAGAACCCAGCGACCTGGTCCCGTCCCTGCCGCTGGCCGCTACCTCGCCGGCCCTCTGCGGGACGCTGAACGCAATGCCTGCCGGAGCCCCGGGCACCGGCATCACCGCCCCGGCCCCGGCCGGCCCGGACCTGGGCCTCCTCGCCGCCGGTGGCGGCCTCGTCCTGGCAGCCGGCGGAGCCTACGCCCTCCGCAAGAAGATCGCAGCCTAAGGCCTGAGAAGGCAGACGGAATTTCAGGGCTCTGATGGGATCTGAAACGAGCAGCCGCCGCGGACGCCTCGTCGCGTCCGCGGCGGCCGCCATCCTCCTGGCCGGCGGCATCACCACCATCGGCCTGGGCCTGCACGCCGAACCACCCACACCCGCGGCAACCAGTGTCTCCGTCTCCGCGCCGCCACCCGCTGCCGCCACCGACCCGGCCGGTCCTTCCCCGGACCCAGCCGCCGCGAACATTCCTTCCGCACCGGCCCCGCCAGTGCCCCGCGCCCCCGACGCCGCCCTGCCGGCCTCCGTCCCGGTCCGGGTCCAAGTCCCCTCCATCGGGGTCGATGCAGGCCTGATTCCACTGGGCAAGCAAGCGAACGGCGAAATCCAGACCCCGTCCGGTGAACCGGGTTCTCCCGGGGGCTGGTACCAGGACTCACCCACCCCCGGCCAAACGGGGTCCGCGATAATCCTTGGCCACGTGAACGCCACCAACAGCGATGTCGGGCTGTTCTACCGGCTTCACGAAGTCACCCCAGGCCAGGACATCACCATCACCCGCGCAGACCACACAGCTGCCGTGTTCACCGTGGACAAGGTCGATGTCTACCGCAAAGCCACGTTCCCCACGATCGAGGTCTACCAAAACGCGGACCGCCCCGAAGTCCGGCTCATCACCTGCGGCGGCTACAACCCCGCCACGAGGGAATACCTGGACAACACCGTCGTCTACGCACACCTCACCTCCAGCCACCCCGCCTAAACCCGGGACAGCCGCGGCCCCGTCCCGCAAGCCCCGTCAGCTCCCTGAAAGGGAAACACCATGAAGACGAAAAGCACCCGTCAACGTCTCGCCGTTGCCCTGATCGGTGCCGCGACCATCCTCGGGGCCAGCGCCTGCGGAACCACCGGAACGGGCACAGGATCAACCCCGCCGTCGACGGTGGCCACATCAGCGGGCGCATCCATGGACCCAGGCATGACCATGAACCCGTCCCCAACCCCATCATCGATGGGAACGACCAACGGGTCCACCGCAGCAGCGACCGAAGCGACGATCCACATCAAATCCTTCGCCTACGCGGGCACGGACAGTGTCCCGGCCGGGTCAAAGGTCACGGTGATGAACATGGACAACGTAGCCCACACGGTCACCGCTGACGACGGATCCTTCGACGCCGTCGTCAAAGCCGGGACCAGCACCACCTTCACCGCCCCGGCAAAGCCGGGCACCTACACCTACCACTGCACCTACCACTCCAACATGCACGGAACATTGAGCGTCAAATGAGCCAGCATCCCGGCACGGCCCACGGCGCCGGTAACACAGGGCCGGTGAAGGCAGGGAACCGGAGCGCCCGGATCACGGCTGCAAGGCTGATCCTTCGGGTCCTGGCCGCGGCCGCCCTCGCGGTGGACGCTGCCGTGCACGCACAACTCGCCCCGGGCTACCAATCAGCCGCCCCGGAAGGCTTCGGCGAGGGCAACCTCTTCCTCGCCGAAGCTGTAGTCGCTGCGGTGGCCGGGCTCTACGTCCTGATCCGCGGAAGCCGGCCAGCCTGGATCCTTGCCCTGCTCACCGCCGGCGGTGGCCTGGCCGTCCTGCTCCTCTACCGATACATCGACGTCCCCGCGTTCGGGCCTTTCCCCGCCATGTATGAACCGGTCTGGTTCTTCGAAAAAACCCTCACCGCCTTCGCCCAGGTCCTCGCGACCCTCCTCGCGGCCATTGCGTTGTTCCTCCCCAGGCGACACCGGAACCCCGAACCGTAAATCACAGTCGTTGGGAACCGCCGCCACGGCCGGCGGCCCGCGCGGCGCCCGCGAGGCTCCCCGCCGCCACCGCACTCGGGTCCGGACCGGCGGGGTTGATGACACCGCGCCCGGTTCCCCCACCGGTGATCGGTCCTCGAAGTGTGTCCCGGCTGCGGGGGCGCGGCCCATCATGTCTCTGGACCGTACAGAACACGGTCTCTGGTCGTACTTGCGGCATTAGAACGGCTCTCAAAACCGGACCGGGGCGGCCCCTGCGCCCATGTTGTTGCTCTGGACGTGAGCGGCTCCCGGGACCACCGTTCGGGGTGAGGCGTGACCCGCGGTCAGGAGTCGGGGCGGCTCAGCCGCCGCTTAACGGTGACAGCCAGCCCGGCGAACGCGATGATGAGCAAAAGCACCACGGCTCCGCCCACGATCCCCACCGTCGGCGGGGCTGTGCTTGTCCTTGGAGTGGTGCCGGCCGCGGCGGCAACGGGGGACGGTGCGGTGCCGGCGGTGAAGCTGAAGGTGCCTTCGATGGCGTGCCCGTCGGCGGACGCAACCCGCCAGGTCACCATGTATTTGCCTTCCGGCGCGCCGGTCTTGATGGCCTGTGTGACGTGATTGTCGACGATCACCACGGGTCCATCGGCCCGGTCAACGCCGGTGGCGTCCACAACCCGTATCAGGGACCCAATGGCCAGCGGGGTGTGATCGAACGTGAGCTGGATATGGGCGGGAACGGTTCCCATAGCGGACCCGTCGGCAGGATCGGTGCTTTCGAGCGTGTCATGGGCCTGCGCGGGGATGGAGGGAAGCATCAGCAACCCTGCCGTGGCCACAGCCAGCAGCACACCCCTCGCGGTCTTTTTAGTATTTCGAGCGGGCGATTTCATTACCGGTCCCCTTTTCGTGGGTATGTTTTCGGGTGCGGTGCGGGGAGGCTGCTAAGTTTCCCCGCACCGCAGGGTGGTTGGTTACATGTCAGCGCGGGTCCGGCGTCCGGTCAGAACGAGGCCCAGGGCTGCTGCGCCGAGAACACTTCCGGCGGCACCCAGGATGATGGCCCAGCCTGATGTCCCATCGCTGGACTCTTCCGAGGTCTGACTGGCGGCGATGGCATCTGTCGAAGCCGTGGTCGTGGGCGGGGTTATGGCCGCGTCTTCGGCGGTGGTCGTGAAGGATGGTGCCGGGTGTTTGGGTTCGGGCTGCTCTGATGTTGCCTTTTCGTCCCAGTTGACGATGGTTCCGTCGGTGTAGGTCTGGGTTGCCGGCAGGATGACGGTGGTCCCTGCCGCGGGCAGCCTGCCGACCGAGAGGGAGAACGCCTGGTATTCGTTCTGTCCCAACTGGTGCGCCGTGTCCGCGGTCCACACCACCGAGCTCGGCGCCTTGGTCACGGTGGTTCCCGCGATGCTGACCGGTACGGGAAGCTCACTGGTGATGACTTGGGCGCTCCATCCCTCCACGGGTTTGACCGAAACGGACGTGAAGGGTGTGTCGGTAGGGAGCTTGACCTCCAACTTTCCGGTCTTGGCCGTTGGGGATTCATTCGGGACATTAAAGCTCAGGTGCGAGTAGCCGTTGGCCCCGGTGTCATCCGGGCTGACCGTGACGTGGGCAGAGGCTGCGGTGGCGCCTAGGACAATGATCCCGGCGGCGGCTGTGGCGGCCGTCAGGGTCTTGAGGGTACGGGGGAGTGCAGTCATGGTGATGCCTTTCAGGCAAGCAAAAAAAGGGTTTCAGGGCACAGCCGCCGAGCGTGGCATTGCACTGAAGGGAAATAACATCGCTGTCAGGGCCCGGGCAACCTGTCGAGGGCCCCGGGTTCGGCTGGGTCTGTGCGAACAGGCCCCCTCAACGAACTAAGATGAGAGGTGGCGGCCCGCGCAACGCGGGTAAGCGCAGGGTCCGCCAACGCGGAGCAATGGCAATGCCGGGCCAGGCCGGCAGCGGCCCCAACGGATGGATGACGATTCCGGTCAGCAGCCGGATCAGGGGGCGTAACCAACTGGCCAGTGCCCACAGCGCGGCCTCGCCCCGGGCCAAAATCAGGGCCGTCATCAGGGTCGCGCCCGTGTGAAGAACCACCATCAGCGTTTCCGGGTCCGCGGTGTGCCCAGCCATCAGGGACGGTGGCGGGAGCACGGAGGGTATGGGCCCGTGGAAATGCTCCCCGGCGGCCGGGCTGAATCCAGACGCCGATATCGAGAATGCGTTGAAGGCCCCGTGCAGGAATATCTGGGCTGCCCCGAGTGCAACGACCATCGTCGGTGCATTGATCTTCGTCGCTGTCAGCAGCATCACCGGTGCCAGCATCACGGCGCAGATGCCGGCTGCTATTCCTGGCCCGGGCAGCGTCCCTCCGGCCAACACGTGGGCCCCGGCCGCCAAAACAGCCATCGAGGCCGTCACGGCAACGGCGCGCGGGAAACGGAACGGGGCACCCATGCCAGCTGTCCGCCTTCCCGTAGTCCTTCCGACTTTCTAAACGTTGATGCGGTGAACCGCGCCCCCGCTGCCTGCTTCAAACCACCTGAACTCATTCCACCTGCTGCTTCATCCTAGGGCTGGTAGTGCCCTTCATGTGTCCCAACGCAACAACGAGCACGAGTATCTGCGCACACGGATCTCGCCGACGATGCGGCTCCAGGCACACGCGCTGGTGTATTGCCCGCTGGTTCGTCCTGGGCAGCTGGCGGTTCGATGGTCACCGTTGGTGGGTACGTATCCGCGAGGCTGCCAGGGGATTGGCGTTCGGAACCTGTAAGGATTGCCTCGTTGCGGTTGTTGCCGGGGTTGGCATGATGGGGTCATGGCCTACCCTTCGGAACCTCTGGCCCGAGTCGGCATCATTGGCGGGACCGGGCTGTACCGGCTTCCTGATGCCGCCGCGATCGGCGCGTTGGATGTCGCGACACCGTTCGGCGCGCCCTCCAGCCCCGTCACCCTTACCCAGCTGGGCCCAATAGGCGGCCGCGCCGGAGCCGATGGCCCGACGGTCGCCTTCCTGAGCCGCCACGGACCCGACCACAGCATTGCCCCGCAACAGATCAACCATCGCGCCAACCTTTGGGCGCTCAAGAGCGTCGGGGCGGAGGCGGTTATCTCCTGCGCGGCCGTGGGCGGCCTGGTTCCCAGCCATGGGACCGGCACCTTTGCCGTACCTGACCAGTTTCTGGACAGGACCTGGGGCCGGGCAGACACCTTCTACGATGGGTCGCTGCCCACCGGGGTGCAGCACCTTCCGGCCGCCGCGCCCTACAGCGCACCGCTGCGCGCGGCGCTTCTCGCGGCCCTGGAGCTGCGGGGTGAGGACTTTTCCCTGCCGGTACCGTGGCCGTGATCAACGGCCCGCGTTTCTCCACGAGGGCGGAGTCGGCGGAATTGGTGCTGGCCGGCGCGCACCTGGTCAGCATGACGCAGTACCCCGAGCCCGTGCTGGCCGCGGAGCTGAACATGCATTTCGCGTCGCTGGCATTCATCACAGACGCCGACACGGGCCACGACGGTTCCGCACCAGTGACCGCTGCCGTGGTGCTTGAGCGCCTGGCGGTCGCCCAGCCGCGGCTGTTGGCGGTATTGGCCGCGGCGGTCCCGGCGGTGCTGGCGGGATTTGCCGGGGCGGGCACTTTGGGGGAGGACGAATTCCCGCCGGTGACCCTTATCCCGGCCGAAGCCGTGGCGGTCGTGATGGGTGCCTCCTGCCCGGTTAGCCCTAGTACCGCACCGGGCGTGCTGTGAGGATCCTGGTTACTGGCGGAGCCGGTTTCATCGGGGGCCACGTCGTTGACGCTGCCCTCGATCGTGGTTGGGACGTAAGGGTCCTGGATTCGCTGAATCCGGCCGTGCATCCGGACCCGGCGCCAGTGAATCCGGAGGCGCTGCTGCTGGTGGGGGATGTCGGTGATGAATCGGTTGTCGCCGGGGCGCTGAAGGGGATCGACGTCGTGGTTCACCAGAGCGCGAAGGTGGGCCTGGGCGCGGGTTTCTCGGATGCGCCGGACTATGTCCGCAATAACGACCTGGCCACCGCCGTGCTCCTGGCAGCCATGGCCTCAGCCGGCGTGGACAAGCTGGTGCTTGCCTCTTCCATGGTGGTATACGGGGAGGGCGCCTACACCGATCCCACCGGCCGCGTGGTGCGGCCGGGCCCGCGCAGGCTACAGGACCTGGAAGAAGGAATTTTTGATCCGCGGGACCCGGCCACCGGGGAGCTCCTGCTGCCTGCGCTGGTCACCGAGGACGCCGTGTTGGATCCGCGGAACGTCTATGCTGCCTCCAAACTGGCCCAGGAAAATCTGGCGTCAGCATGGGCGCGTTCTACCGGGGGGACTGCCGTCGCGCTGCGCTACCACAATGTCTACGGTCCCCGTATGCCCAGGGATACCCCCTATGCAGGGGTGGCCGCCGTGTTCCGCTCGGCACTTGCCCGTGGGGAGCCGCCGCGGGTGTTGGAAGATGGCCGCCAGCGCCGCAGCTTCGTCCATGTCACCGATGTGGCAGCGGCAAACCTGTGCGCCGTGGACGCGTTGACAGAGGACCGCCGGGCCCTGCCGCCGGGGACGTTGCGGGCATACAACGTAGGGGCTCCGGAAGTCCACACGATCGGTCAAGTGGCAGCTGCGCTGAGCGCTGCTGGCCGCGGCCCGGTCCCTGTCATTTCGGGGAGCTTCCGGCTGGGGGATGTCAGGCACATCACCGCGAGTTCGGCGCGAGCGGCGGCCGAGTTGGGCTGGGCGGCGCGGCGTGGGTTTGAGGATGGGATGCGTGAGTTCGCGACGGCTCCGATGCGCGGTGACCGCGTCTAAATACCCGCCGCTCCGGGGTTCTCCTGCCCGGCCGGCAGACGCAGGAGAAACCTGCAGCCACCTTCGGTGTTGGCTACTTCCAGGGTGCCTCGGTGGGCCTGCATGATGCCGTGGACCACGCTTAGGCCAACGCCCGCACCGCTGTAGCGTGATTTGGTGCGTCCGGCGTCCTTCTGCCAGCCGGGGGTGAGCATCCTTGGCAGGTCCTCCGCCGGAATCCCGCCGCAGCCATCGCGGACCTCGATTGAGACTTCGCCGCCGGTGGAGGTCACGGCAATGGACACGGTGCTGCCCGGGACGCTGTACAGGATGCCGTTGAGGACGACATTCCGGATGGCCCGGGACAGCGAGGCCCCATCGGCCGTCGCCATGGTGGGGGTGACGGCGTCCCCGTTGATGGCAATCGCCCGGCTCGCTGCGACCGGTGCGAGGTCGGCTATGGCGTCGCTGACGACGTCGTACAGGTCAAGCTGCTGGTGCTCCAACACCAGAGTGCCGGCCTGGATTTTGGAGAGCTCAAGCAGGTCGTTGACCAGGTCGGCCATCCGGTCGGTCTGGCCGATGATCCGCTGGAGGTATCCGGAGACATCGTCGACAACCCCATCTTCGAGCGCCTCGGCCATGGCGCGCAGGCTGGCCAACGGGGTGCGCAGGTCGTGCGAAACCCACGCCACCAATTCCCGGCGCGCAGCTTCCACTGTCTGTTCCCGTCGCCTCGATTCCTCCAGCTTGCGGCTGGTGGCGGCCAGTTCGGCCGCCAGCGCGGACAGCTCCGAGGTAATTTTCCGTTGCGCCGAGACGGGTTCCCCGCGGCCGATTCGGGCGGCGTCCCCGGCCAGGCTGTTGGTGAGCCGGGCCAGCCCAGCCCCCAAGAGCACGGCTACGACGGCTGCAACGACCGAGGCGACCGCCAGAATGACCCACATCACCTGCAGATCCGATTCGGTGATGAACATGGCGTTGAATGCGCTGACCATCCCCGCGACCAGGATTGCCACCGTGGCCAGGACCACGAGCAGGATTTGCACCACAATCGAGGTCCTGCGCAGCAGACGCTGCAGCACAACGGTCAGAACACCGATACCCAAGGCCCACGAGAGCACGACGGCGACAATGGTGAACAGATCGGCGCTAGTCATGGTCCGCCTGGTCGGTGTCCTGGTCAAACCGGTACCCGACGCCCCATACCGTTTTCAGCAACACCGGACGGGCCGGGTTGGCCTCGATTTTTTCCCGTAACCGGCGGACGTGAACCGTAACGGTGGACAGATCACCAAAATCCCAGCCCCAGACGGCCTTGATGAGCACGTCACGGCTGAAGACCTGGTTCGGGCGGCGCAGAAAGAACGCAAGAAGATCGAACTCCCGCGCTGTAAGCGTGAGGTTCCTTCCCCGGTACGTGACGACATGCGAGGCCGGATTGAGGATAAAGCCGGCCAGCTCCACAGGTGGTTCAGGGGTGAATTCCTTGATACTTCGGCGAAGGACCGACTTCACCCGCAGCACCAGTTCCCGGGGCGAAAAAGGCTTGGTGACGTAGTCATCGGCGCCCATTTCCAGGCCCAGGATGCGGTCGTCCTCGGTACCAAGTGCGGTGAGGATAATGATAGGCATGGACTGTGTCAGCCGAATCCGCCGGCAAACCTCCACCCCGTCCAGACCAGGCAACATGCGGTCCAAAATGACCAAGTCCGGGTTATGCATCCGGGCCAGGTGCAGGGCACTGAATCCATCCGCCGCCATATCCACCTGGAAACCGGCCAGGACCAGATAGTCATGCACTATCGTCGCGATGGTGGCCTCGTCCTCCACCAGCAGGATGCGCCGGTTACCGACATCCCTCGGGTCTGCCCCTGGCTGAACAGTGTTCACAGCCCCAGCATAGGTTCGACTTCACTCCCATGGGTCTGCTCCCGGTTCCGGAGCCCAAACGTCCCCGTTCCGTAAGGATTTGCACCTGCCCTGCCGCGGCGCCGGACCTTACGGTCAAGGAGTGAAGAACACGCAGAGCCGTCGGCGCGGCGGAACCGGTGCCAGCCGACCGGACCAGCCGGCCGGTCCCGGGCCCGTCGCTGTGGTGGACGTTGTGCTGCCCTGCCTCAATGAGCGTTCGGCCCTCCCCCTGGTTTTGGCGGCACTGCCCCCTCAGTACCGGGCAATCGTGGTCGACAACGGGTCCACCGATGGCTCCGGGCGGCTGGCCGCCAGCCTCGGTGCCACCGTCATCCGGGAACCCAGGCGCGGGTTCGGGGCCGCGGCCCATGCGGGTCTATTGGCCGCCACTGCCGAATTTGTGGCCTTCTGCGATTGCGACGCTTCCCTGGACCCAGCCCAACTGGGCCCCATGCTGACCCTTGTGCGCAGCGGGCGCGCCGACCTGGTCCTGGGCGCACGGCAAGCGCTCCCGGGCGCATGGCCGATCCATGCCCGGCTGGCCAACGTCGCACTGAGCCGACGCCTGCGCCGGCTGACGGGGGTCCCCATCACAGACCTTGGCCCGCTTCGCCTGGCCCGGCGCAGCGCGCTTCTGGAGCTGGACCTCACCGACCGCCGCAGTGGTTACCCCCTGGAAATGTTCCTCAAAGCACACCACGACGGCTGGCGCGTAACCGAGATCCCTGTCAGCTATGTCCCGCGCCTGGGCAAGTCAAAGGTCACCGGAACCCTCCGGGGAACCATAAAGGCCCTGAGGGACATGCAGGCACAACTGAACGCCGCATCCCGCCGGGCTCCAGCGTCGCGATCCGCCGACCCGTCCGGGGACGTGCCGCCAGCGGAGGGGCCGTCGGCGGGCCCCCGCGGAGCCCGGCGATGAACCTTAGCATCGCCGTCATCGCCAAGGAATGCGTTCCGGGCCAGGTCAAGACGCGCCTGACTCCTCCGCTGACTCCGGGGCAGGCCGCAGCCCTGGCCCAGGTAAGCCTCAGTCAGTCGCTGCAGTGCGTACGGTCCCTGCCCGCGACCAGGCGCGTGCTCGTGTTCGACGGGACACCGCACCCCCGGGACGCCGCGGGTTTTGACCTCGTGGCCCAGAGCCCCGGGCGGCTGGACCAACGGCTGGCGGCCATCTGTTCGGAGGTTACCGGACCGTTGCTGATTCTGGGCATGGACACCCCTCACCTGTCGCGTGCGCCGCTCGCTGCGCTGTTGGCGGACTGGTCGCTCCCAGTACCCTCCCATGACAGCTGGATCGGGCCCGCGTCCGACGGCGGGTTTTGGGCGCTGGCCCTGCAGCAGCCTGACCCCGACCTGATCGAGGGCGTGAAAATGTCCACCCCGGAAACCGGGGCCCAGCAGGCGGCCCGGATCACCGCCGCCGGCCTGGTACTGGGGCTGCTGCCGACCCTGCGGGATGTCGATCACTTTGCCGATGCGCTGGCCGCCGCCCGGGAATGCCCGGGCACTCCGTTTGCCCGGGCCGTTGAGCGTCTGACCCGGAGGCTGCCCGGGTCACAGGCGCGGGTTTCCGGGCCGGTGAACACACCCACGAGAGCGCCGGCCATCTCATGAGCACCCCGACAGCGGCCGGGAGCACCCGGGGATGGGCGGTCATACCATCAGGCGGCCGCATCCCGCCGGGTTTCTTCGGCCAGGGCGGACACGAGCCCTACGCCGGCAGCCTGGTCAAGGGGACGGGGAACTTGACCCTCCGTCCGGACCGGTCCGTCACGGAACGGGTTGGGACTGTCCGTTTCAGCGTCACCGCCTGGTCTGTCCGCGCTACGGCCGGGGAACGCGAGTTGTTGCGAGCACTGCGCGGGCCGGTTCTTGATATCGGTTGCGGCCCCGGCCGGATGCTGGTCGCTGCCCGCGAGCTGGGCTTGATGGCGATGGGCATTGATATCAGCGCTCCTGCCGTGCGGCAGGCCATCAACCGGGGCGTCGCGGCCGTCCATGGCTCGATATTTCAGCCGGTCCCGCACGAGGGCGCCTGGGCTTCGGCGCTGCTGCTGGATGGCAACATCGGCATCGGCGGAAACATCCAGGTCCTGCTCGAGCGCATTGCCTCGTTACTGGCGCCAGGCGGGCAGGCACTGGCAGAAGCTGAAACGAATGAGTCACTCGATGTGGCCTACCTGGCGGTGCTGGAGGACAGCGCCGGGCGGGTCAGCGCCGCTTTTCCCTGGGCGCGGGCCGGCGCTGCAGCGTTGGCAGACTATGCAGCCCGGGCGGGGCTGAGAGTCGTCGCGACCCGGGCTGTTCAGGGACGGGTCTTTTTGACGCTCGAGCGCCGGGAATAGAGTCTTAACACCGCCAGGGCCCCCGCGGTGGCCACAGCAAGAGCCAACCAAACGGCGCCTAAGGCCTGCCCATAGTCGCCCTGCAGGACCGTGTCATTGACGCCGCTTCCCGGACCGGTTGGCTGCAGCACCTGTTGGGCGCGGATCAGCGGGGCCGCGACGAGGGTCACCACGGCCCCCACGAGCAGGGCCCCCCGGACTATCCCGCGTTCGGCGGGCCGCAGCCCGTACGTCAGCCGCGACAATCCACCGCCGGCCAGCGTTGTCAACGGAACCAGCACACCGTCGTGCACCACCAATGCCGCGGCCAGCCAGGACGCGACGCCGATCAGCTGGGCTGGTGGAACATTGGTCAGTAATCCGACCAGGGCGTACCCCATCGCCGCCAGGCCCGCGGCGCCGAGCACGGCCCGGACCCACCATTGCCTTCCGCGGCCAGCCGTTCGCTTCGGACGAATGAGCCGCATCAGATCACCTCAACCTTGTGCACCCATTTGGTCTGCAGAACCCCTGGCCGGCCGGGGGCGATGATGCGTGCCGGATACCCGTGGTCGAGGTCCAGCGGCATGCCGTTGAGTTCGACCGCGAGCAATGTCTGCTCATCCTGGCTGTATGCGGCCGGCATGAAGGAGCGCCCGTAGACCCCGCCCCGCTCCAAACTGGAAATCTGGAGCTCTGAATCCGCTGGCGCGCCCACCGTGGCGAGCAGGTCCCGTATCCGGACCCCGCGCCATTGGGCGTCCTGACTCCATCCCTCCACGCAGGCTATCGGCAGTCCGTAGCTGTACTGCGGCAAGGCGCTTAGTTGGGCCAGAGTGAACGTCCTTTGCGCCGATCCCGACGCGACCGTCAGCGCCCAGTCGGTGGCCAGGGCGGCGTCCTGGACACCGGCCTCGGCCGCAGTCCTGTTGACCGGCAGCCCGTGCGGACCGGCATCCATCCTGCGCGGAGCGAAAAGGTTCAGACCCGCCAACCACGAGAACGACTGGCCCGCCGTCGTCAAAACGACAACGCCGGTAGCTGCGGTGATCGCCAGCAGGAACCCCCTGCGGTTCCAGCCCGGCCGTGGGCCGGTCGTGACCGCGGCAGGAAGCGCTTCCTGAAGCAGTGCCGCTTCGACCGCATTAGCGGAACGCCGGCTCCAGTGCGCCCGAATCAGCGGCAGCTTCACCGCAATGTGCAGCGCCAGTGACCCGATGACCACCCAGCCCAGCCAATAATGGACATCCCTGAAGGAGAACGGCCATGGGTACCACTGGAACGTGTTGAGTAGACCGATGGTGACTTCGACCAGGGAGGATGCTACGAACAAGGCAATCGAGGCCCGCTCAAGGCCGTGAATCACGGACTTCAGCGGCGGCCACCGCAACAGTTCCGGGAACACGGACCACAACTTCGCCGCCAGCAGCGGGATGGAGGCGATTCCGGCCGTGACGTGGACGCCCTGGGTGGCCGCATACAGCCACACAGGACGGCCCGGGAAAGCCATCCAACCCGGGGGATCCTGCAGGAGGTGGCTGTACAGCCCGGTCAGAAAGCACACGGTGAATGCCGCGCCGAGCCAGCGGCCCAGCACCACGGTTAGCCGTTTGCTGCGCAACGGGGAGGAGAAGCGTTCGTTCACCGCGTCCATGCGCACGTGCAGCATGGTGGTCAATCTATCCATACCCACATCAGACCAGCGGGATCCCCGTACAGTCCCGGGCCAGAGCTTACGAAACCAGAACGCTCCGGTGATTTCATCGATCGCAGGCCTTTTCATGGTGCACGATCAGGGAGTGAACGAACCGACAAGCCGCCCAGGACATGGCACTGGGACGCCCTAGACAGGCGGAGGACCCTCCGGCGGCAAACGTGCGGCCGCATCCGGTCGCGGTCCTGGCATCGCTGGGGCTGGTGGTGTTCCTTGCCGGTGCTCTCAGGTGGATGGTGATGAGCGACCCCGAAGCGGAGTGGGTGTCACCGGTTGGGACGGTCGCGGCCTGGGCACTCTTTGTGCCGGCGGCCCTGGCGGCGCGGCGGATCCCGGCCCGGCATGGAGCCACCGTCGTGCTGCTGGGGTCGGTGATGCTGGGTGTCGCGGCGATGTCTGCCCCGCCCGCCACAAGCAATGACTCCGCCCGCTACGCCTGGGACGGCATCGTCCAGAAGGCGGGGATTTCCCCCTACCGCTATGTACCCGCCGATGAGGCGCTCCGGACGTTGCGGCCACAATGGCTGTTTCAGGACCCCGACCCGGACGGAACGTGCCACACGAACCCCTTTCCCACCGGCACGGAAACCACCACGAACCTGCCCGGTGGCACCACGCTGTGCACAGCCATCAACCGTCCTGCGGTTCCCACCGTCTACCCGGCGGCGGGGGAACTGTACTTCCTCACCGTCCGACTCGCCGCGGACGCCGAGGTGCCGTTCATCGCCTTCCAGCTTGCCGGTCTGCTGCTGAGCCTGGCGGTGACCGCACTGCTGCTGATTTTCCTGCACCGTACCGGCCGGCACGCGCACCAGGCCGTGTGGTGGGGGTGGTCACCGCTGGTGGCCATCGATGGCATCAACGGCGCCCACGTTGACACGCTCGGTGCCGCCCTCACCCTCGCCGCCGCCCTGCTGCTGGTCAGCGGTCATTCGCGCTGGTCCGGTGTGGCGTTCGGAGCGGCGGTAGCCACGAAACTGATTCCGGCCATCAGCGCCCCCGCCCTGCTCTACCGACGCCCGATCGGCTTTGTCGCTACGGCGGCGGCGACCTTCGTGGTGACATATATTCCGTACGTCATCGCCAGCGGCTGGACAGTGCTGGGCTACCTGCCCGAATATCTCCGGTCCGAGGGGTACGACGGGCAGAACAGCCCGCGCTTTACACTGTTAAGCTTCCTGCTCCCGGCCAGCTGGGCTGCGCCGACAGCGCTGCTCCTGCTGCTCGGTCTAGCCGTCTACGACTGGCGGACCACGGACACCGCCCGGCCTTGGGACGGGCAAGTGTTCATGGTCGGGGCGACACTGCTCCTCGTCTCGCCCGGCTACCCGTGGTACGCCCTGCTCCTGCTGCCGTTCGTTGTGCTGAGCCGGCGCTACGAGTTCGCCGTTATCGCC
The DNA here is from genome assembly GCF_054888995.1 of Arthrobacter sp. MMS24-T111. Lineage (NCBI taxonomy): Bacteria > Bacillati > Actinomycetota > Actinomycetes > Micrococcales > Micrococcaceae > Arthrobacter > Arthrobacter sp. MMS24-T111. Next base: position 37,532 of record NZ_JBTZRO010000002.1, read on the forward strand.
CCCGTCCTGGCCCTGATGTACTTCACCGGCGCCGAACCCTACGGCCAGCAGGCAGCCCAAATAGGCCTGAGTACGGCCGCCCTGCTGATAGCCGCCGCCACCATCGTCCGGAAACGGCGCTCGACGCCCTAAAACCTGCAGTCCCGACCCCTGCGTGCCGCTTACCTAATTGCCGCGTGAACACCACGTCCTTCAGGCCCCTGGGCGCCCTGTAACCACCGGACGCCATCGCGGCCGGTACACCGCGTCGACAACGCCCCGGGAATTCTGACGCTGCCGCGATCAAATACCTGCAGGCGTGCCGCAGCCGGGCCTGAATGGAAGGTGCGTCCCTGAATGTCTCGCCGGTACGGAAAAGGGGGGCCACAGACCCGCCCGAACCTCACTCGTAGGTCACTGGCTGGGTGCGCGGCCGTGCTGCCATGGTGCCTGCGGGGCCGCCCAGTTGTCCAGGACGCAGTGGAGGCGTCCCCGGTCCGCGGCGGCGACAAGATGGCCGGCGAGGGCGGAGACTTTGATGTTGGTGTGTTGGCTCTGTCCGGTGAGCCGGTCAAAGGCCTCGGCCGCGCCGATGTTGAAATAGCCCATGAGGATGCCCTTGGCTTGTTCGATAACACTGCGGGTGGCGTAGGCGTTGACGAGGGCGGCGGTTGCGGCGTGGCCGGTCTCGATGGCCAGCGCCCTGGTCAGATCGATAGTGAGGCCGTGGATGCCGGCCACGTTCCCGGTCCCGTCCCGGTCGGCTTCGGCGACGGTCAGGACGCGGCGTTCACGGCCCCTGCCATCGATGATGCGGTGGAAATTGGAGCCCTGTCCGCCAGCCCGGGCGAGGGTTTGGATGAGTTGGCAAGCCGCGTCCCGGTCATCGGGGTGCTTGTGGGCGAGTACGAGCTCAACGGTGGGAACGACCTGCCCCCTGGTGTAGCCGTGGATGCGGTACAGCCCGTCGGACCACTCGCACCGGCCGGTCACCAGCGACAGCCTGAACGTCCCCGTCGGGCACACCTCACCTTCAGGAAGCGGAAAGCCGTACGAGACACGATCCTCTGACATTCGTACTCCTATGAGCAGGGCCGCCCACGCGGCCTCCCCACGATACCAACACCCCCTTCCACCTGCTAATACTTCCCAGAAGCTGTCCCCGCTGGTCACTGCTGTCCACCTGCGTTTCTAATGCCTCTAAACGGCCGCCCAGACCAAAGAAAAGGGATAGTTGTCTGGCCGTGCGTTGATCTCTGGCCGCTCGCCCCTCCGAAGACGCGGAATTACAGGCCCGCCGTCTCGCCCCGGCAGTCATGGGGCTGATCCAGGGCTGCGCCATCCAGTCCGCCCTGGCCGGAGAGGATGCTGAAACGGCATACCTCGACTCCGCCCGAAGCCTCTTGGCCGCTCTCTAGCAAAACGCCTGGCGGTCGCCGCGATGGGGTGCCGTGGGTTTCGGGATACGGCCCCCAGTTGTTGTCTGTCCAGTTCCTCAGGGCGGGTGTTAGCCTCGCCGTTCGGTTGCCCGGCCGGTCGTTTCGGTTTGCGGTCTCGTTGGTCCCATCCGGCTTCATGAGCCGCAGCCAGCAGTCGCCCTCGGTGACCATTGGCCCTGCGGCTTCCATCCAGCGAGTTGTGCGGGCGCTGCAGGAAATCCGTTGCGCTGCGCCGGAGAGCTGGTGGCGGGCGATTCCATGGCTTTGTTTGCGCCGCCGTCCATATGCGAATCGTCAGATTAGGGCCTAGGACTCTGCGGGCGACCTGTCTGAGAGAGCTGGATTGAACCCTATCCAGACGCACATTTCGTTCCTGCCTGACGTCCGGTTGGGGTGTACATCTCATTGACGCGGAGGGCGCCCCCCCGTTGGGGACGCCCTCCGCATTTGTATACCAGGACGCTCTTTCGTCCCGAGTTACTGATGGCGTTTGCCGTGGATGCGGAGTTCACTGAACGAGGAGATACCCGGGTAGGCAGGATCTGTCGGCACGCCAGGACTGTCCACCTGCACTTTGAGGTACCGGAACAGCTGCCCGCGAGCCTCTGCGCGGACCGGAATAGTTTCCATGGCGAAGTTGGACTCGGTGGTGTTCGTCGTGGGTCGTTCGGTCAGGAGCGTCCACGTGCTTGCATCCTGGGATCCGTATACATTCGCGCCCTCGGAGCGGTTGGCGAAGTTGTACCTTGCCTGCAGTCCGATCGCTTCAGCCGAGACCCGGAAGCCGGGACCGAAGTCGAGGGTGAAGGGAGCTCGAAGGTCACCTGTGAAGGTGTTGAAGTCGCCATCCACCAGGTTGAGCGGCTGCACGGTAGCGGGATTCGTTGCGACGAGCCCGCGGTAGTCGATGGATCCGTCCGCCAACCGCGGGGTAAGCAGCTGGAGCGCTTGGACGGCATTCTGGAGCCGGACAAGCTGCTCCAGGTACTGGCTGTCTCCTGCGGCGCCTATTGATGCGTGCACCTCGTCTTTTATCGCGGTGAAGGCGGCAAGCGAAGCTGTCACATACTCTGACTCAGGTTCATAACCCGTCAGCGCTGCGTCGAAGGCAGACTGGCGGTCTGCCGCAACCAGGACGGTTGCCGGGCGGCCGGCGAGGGTTGTTCCGTCGTCTGCGGTGACCTGCAGGGTGCGGCTTCCGACATCACCGACACTGGGCTTCCAGGCCAGTACACCGGTTTCACGGTGCAGGCGCGCTCCCGCGGGTAGGCCTGATGCTGTGTAGCGCAGGACCTCTCCCGCCGCGTCTGTAGCGGCGAGGGAGCGGTTGAGTTCCGCTCCAGCCAGTCCGATGAGCGGTGTCTTTGTGCCGGCGGGGAACTGCGGGATCGTGAGCTGGGTTTTTGCCTCCAGTGAGACGTGGTCGAAGTCGACGTTTACGCTTGAACCCAAGACTGTCAGGTAGGCGAGGTTCTCGCCGCCAAGGTCGATCCCGGACAGTTTCTCGGCATCAACGTCAAAGGTAACGTACCGCCACTGGTTACGGGTGTTGGGAAGTGGCAGCTTCGATCCGTGCGTCCGGGTTCCTGCCGATCGCGAGTAGGGCCTCTCCGTTGGTGCGCAGCAGGATCCCCACGGGGCTGTAGCCGGTACGGCTCAGGTACATAAGCGTCCGGACGGCGATGGTACTGCCGGACTCAGACCCGTTCACACGGACGAAGGTGCGACCATCCTGGGTAACAACCTTTGAACGCGCATCCATCGCCGCACTGCGTGTCTCGACCTGGATTTTCGCGTCAGCAGCGACCCGCGGAACTACCCCTGCAACTTGTTCGGGAAGCGAGAGCCAGGATTCCGGGCTGTAATCCGGGTTGCTGTCCCAGAAATTGCGCAGCCCGGTGCCCCAATAGAATTTGGGGCCGTCGGAGTTGGCGTGCAGTTCGGCGAGGAAGGGTGCTTTCTTGTCGACGTCCACGCCTAGCTTGTAGCGGTAGACGTAGTAAAGCTCATCCATCGCGTAGAGGGTGCGTCCACGGTAAGCCGGGGACAGCGCGCCGGGTCCGCCCGTCGTGTCGATCCAGGGGATGTCGTAGCCAAGCATGTAGCCGGAGAAGGCGTTGGCTGCTTTGAGCAGCCTCTGATCCAGGAAATCGTAGGGCGACACGGCATTCGCGGCAGTGGAGATCGTGCCGGCGACGGGGTCGACCTTCGTGCCCTGGATGGTCAAAAAACGGCCGAGCGCCCCTGTGGTGTTGATGCCGTCCCAGGCGTGGGCCTGGTCGCGTCCCATCTCCTGATGCTGGACGAAGGGGTAGCCGTACCTGTTCAACGGATCGTTGGCCGCGATTAGCGGGAACATGGCGGCGATGGAACCGTTCTGCTCCGGCCGGGACGTGGAGGCGTTGACTGTGTACCACTCGACCGCTTCCACGTAGCGTTCGCGGTTCTCCGTGAAGATGTACCCGGCGATTGCTCCGATGAGCGGGAACGAATGCTGGTTCATGTATCGGTAGTTGGTGTGCAGGAAGGTTTCGGTCATCGGCACGATGAGGTTCGCGGCCAGGTTGGCCGTGTCCTGCTCACTCCAGGCGAGGTCGTAGGCGATGTAGCCGGCCGGGACGCTGCTGGAACGGAACAGCTCGGCCGCCGCCACCAGCCGGTACAGCGGCACACCTGAGTGGATGTGCGCGTCCGGATAGTAGGCATACTTGGACGGATCCATGTTGCTCCAGATCCTGATCAGCCGCATGCCGTTCTCCCGGTACACGGGATCCCCGGTGATATAGAACAGCAGCGCTTGCGTGTAGGCGCCGAAGGCATCCTTGATGAGCTTGCTTTGGACGCTTTGCGAGTTGAAGGCCGTGCTGCCGGGCATGTCCTGAACGTTGCTGCCGTTTGCGCTACGCAGGTTCCGTGCGGCGAAAGGCGTTTCGATCATGGCATCATAATGGCTCTTCCACGGCTCAATCCCCGCCTTGACCATGTTCCTGGCATTCTGCAGGTTGGCGGCGCTGACGCCGATGCCCGGGTGCACGAAACCGTTCTTACCAACGCTTTCAGTGAGCGTCACCTCACCGGTGTCTGCCGCCGCGGTTCCCGCTGGCCCTGTGACACCAGCAGATACCAGGATGGTCAGGGCAGCAGTAATTCCGACCCCTGTGAACTGACGCCTCGTGGGAAAGCAGGCACCGTTGTCATTCATGATGAACCCCTTCGTTCGGGCGATGGTGGGAGGAGTGGTGTCAGGCGTCGGGCCACTGTCACATCAGCTATCGTGAAAGTGACTCCGCTCACTGATATCGATATCAGGTCAGTCGCGATCAGTGTAGATGAGGATAAGGGTGCTTGCAAGATACGAGGGCCGCCGGCGTGGCCTCCGGGCCCGGGATTTCTGCTGGTCAGGATGGCCGGCGGGTGAAGTCGGTGAGATCGGCCGTGAATGTGCGGTCGCGGAGATCCTGCGTGGCGACCCCTACAAGGGTCGGCGTGAACCGCAGCGTGGTAATCAACAGCATCTTCGCCAATAGGGACAGCGACTTGTTGCTCATGAAGAGTTACCCAACGTTCGAGAACACCACGTTCACCCATCCTCCCCAGTACTTCGCCGATCCCGCTAAAGTACCGCTCTTCTAAGCCCAACGGCGTCCTAAGCTGTAAGCCGGGCAGGTCTGGTTGCCGCCCAGCGGCGGGAACCAGACCTGTTCCTATACACACTTGCTGGGCAAACCTTCCCCGGGGCAAAGCCTGGCGAAAATGCTGCCAAATCCTAGGCCTGCAGGAGCCGTAGCGCTCCCATGGCGGGTTCCGCGGTGAGGATGCGTACGTCGGTGAGTCCCGCATCAGCAAGTGCCGATGTGAAGGCCACTTGGACGGGCTCGGCGTTCATGCCGATGCCACCGCCAAGGACAACCGGGCCCGGTATTCCAAGTTGGCCGGCAGCATCCTTTGCCATGCTTGCCAGGCTGCGGCCGGCCTGCTGCAGCAGCGCAGTGCTTGCTTCGTGGCCTCTGGCTGCGGCCATAAGGACATGCCTGGCTTGTCCCGCCCAAAAATGGCGGCCGTGATGCGGTGAATGGAAAAGGGCTATCAGTTGTTCGGGCCCCTTGAGCCCACATCCGGTAAGCAGCAGTTCCGTCAAAGGATCGACAGGCAAGCGGTTGTTCATCCGGCGGAGGCTGTGGCGCACAGCTTCCCGTCCGAGTCAGTAGCCGCTGCCTTCGTCTCCGAGGAGGTAACCCCATCCGCCGATGCGCGCCTCGCGGCCTTCCTGATTGCATCCCCAGACGGCCGATCCGGTTCCGGCGATCACGGCGATCCCTGTATCGAAGCCTCCCGCCGCGAGGATAAGGCGGGAGTCATGAACGATGTGTATCGCCGCAGTTCCTACCAGGGGCCGAATGAGCTCTTCAAGCCCCCGGGCATCCTCAGGGGTGTCAATGCCGCCTGCGCCTGCTACTACGTGGGTCACGTCAGAGCCGATCTGGGCGAAGAGCTCTTCAAGCTGAGCGCCAGCCGCCTCCGCGGAAACATTCTGCACATTGGCGCTGCCGACTGTCCTTTCAGCAGCGGCCTCGCCACGCACGAATCGAATTCCGTGTGTTTTGCTGCCCCCAATATCCAGCCCTACAAGAACAGTCATACTGCGGCCTTTCCAACGGTGACAGCGAACGCGACGAAGGGCGGGCTTGCCCCGCCGGCAGCCTGCAGTGTGAGCGATTGGGCATTGGCGGGCACGAAGGCGCTCTCACCAGCGCTCAACTTAAGGCTTGCCCCGGGATGGAGACGTCGCCCTGCCCTTCAATTGCCAGAACCAGGACGGGGCCATTCTGGTTCAAGGGCACAGCCCCGGCCTGGGCATTGGCCTCTATCCGCTCCACCTGAAATTCCCGGAATGGAGGAACCCAGCGTTTGATTCCAGCGGCGGGCTCCTGGGCCTGCAGTCTCGGGGTGTCCATGGTGCGGAAGTCGACTGTCTTCAGGAACTCCGCCACGTCGACGTGTTTGGAGGTTAAGCCGCCCCTTAGGACGTTGTCGGAGGAGGCCATCACCTCGAAGCCCACACCAGCAAGGTAAGCGTGGACGTTTCCGGCAGGCAGGTAAATGGCTTCACCTGGCTGCAGCGAGACGTGATTGAGCAGCAGGGAGATGAGAACCCCGGGGTCTCCGGGATAAGCCCTTCCAAGTCCGACGAGCGCGCTGAACTCTGCCCTGACTGAGGGGAGTCCCGCGAGCAGTTCAACGGACGCGGCAACCGCTTCGGCGACTAAGTGATCACCGGCAAGAAGGTAGGAAAGGCCTTCGCGCAGGCCAGTGTCCTCTTCGCCGAGTAGTTCTGCTGTGATCCGGATTGGTTCCGGCGTCGAAGCCCCGCGGTGTGAGAAGTGGCTACCAAGCTCCAGGAGGAGTTCGCGGGCAACTGCGGGGGAGCGAAAACCACAAAGAGCGTCGAAGGGCGACAGCGCGACGATCATTTCAGGTTTGTGATGTGCGTCCTTGTAGTTTCGATGCTCTGACGAGAGGGGAAGGCCAAACCTCGTTCTCTGCCTTGAAACCGTCTCGTGCCTGTTCCAGGTTGGGGTGAACCTGAAGGGACAGCGGTGAACCAGCGGCGAGTATTTTGGCCAGAAAGGGCAGCCGACCGCTGAAGACCTCCGCGGTTTGGGATCCGAGGAGGGCGGTCGGGCTGCTGCTGATCAACTCGTCCAGTGGGAGGATGCTTCCATCGGGCGCCTCGGCGAGTGAGGGGGAGCCAGGATGGGCGCCGATCCACATCTCGGCTTCGGGGGAACCTGAAGGCGCCCGGCGGAAGAGGTCGGCCATGGCAGTAACCGATCCCCAGGAATACGGGCGAACGGGGTTGTCTAGTTTGAACATGGGTCTCCAAAGGCATGCGGGACCTTCATGCCGGGGTGAAGGCAGGCAGAAGTGGCGCGTCCCCAATATGGGACGCGAGGTGGGTTGTGAATCAGATCCGGCGGGCGGCGGGCGGCGGGGCAGTGGATTCGCGGATGACGAGCACAGGCGCGGCGATACTGTCCGAAACGTCTTGATCTCCGGACATCTTCTTGAGCAGAAGCTCGAAAGCCCGCGCACCAACATCGCCAAATCCGGGTTCCACCGTGGAGAGGGCTGGAATAGTGAATTCTGTAAAGGGCTGATTGTCCCAACCCATGAGCGAAACATCTTCCGGCACCCGCACTCCGCGCTCGTGCAGGGCCCGCAGCGCCGCGTGTGCCAGTCCGTCGTTGGAGCAGAAGACGGCCGTGATCGATTTGTCGTCGGCGATCTTCAGGCCCTGTTCATAGCCTGTCTTGGGCGAACGACTCGCCGGCAGGACCGGTGGGGGTTCAACGCCGGCTTCTTTCAGTGCATCCAGCCACCCTTGGTATCGCCCTGAGAACTGCGACAGCGGGAACAATCCTAGGTGGTGCACCGTGGCGTGACCAAGGCCCAGCAGGTGTCGGGTGACCTCAAGTCCGGCGGCATATTCGTCGATGAAGGCATAGGGGAAACCCGGCTGCCCTTGAGAAAAACCAGAAGCTGCCACCGCTGGCAAGTCCTCTGGGAGATGTCTCAGGACCTGAGCCCCGGCCGGATCGAAGTCAATGACCAAAGCGCCTGCAACCTCTTGCTCAAGCACCGGGGCGAGGGCCGCCTTCGCGTCCTCCGGATCTGCAGATTTCACCGCCGATATGACGACCGAGTATCCCGCCTCCTGCGCAGCGCGTTCTACACCGGCGATCGTGCGGGTGTAGCCGTAGTGTTCGGTGCTCCCGGCAAGGATGGCAATCATCTTCCGTGCACCAGATTTCAGCGCCCGGGCAAGCGAACTCGGCCGAAACTGCAGTTCCTCGATGGCTGCGAGCACCCGCTGCCGTCGCTCTTCGCTTACCGGAATGTTCCCAGTCAGGACGCGGGAAACAGTTGGGACCGACACGCCAGCCAGCCTGGCAACGTCAGCAATGACAGGTTTCCTCTGGTCTTTGGTGATCCGGATCCTCGAACCAGACCCATCCGCGTCGCGGCGCAACGAGTCCAACGCACGGCTGTCCGCCATCAGGGCCTCTTCCTTTCGAAGGCACCAACGCCGCCAACCCGAAACCCGGATGTCTGTCCAAGTCCGACCGCTGCGGCGCCAGCGTCTGTGCTGGCCTGTTTCATCCACGTCCCATCGCTCATACTGCGCATCCGGGAGGATTTGCAGATTCCATCATAAGAAATTTCAAACTGTGACTTGCGCCTCTGATATCGATATCATACTGTTTATTCATGAGGTCGTCCACGGAGGACGGCACCACAAGGAGAACTTTTCATGGCACACAGGTGTGCGCGCTTCGTTCCGGCACAAGCAGCCGCAGCACTCCAAATTGAGCCTTGGACCGCAGTTTTCTATCCCCGTTCCGGGTCGGCAACTTTTGCCGCCCACACCCACGGCTGGGGGCGAATTGTTGAGAACCCGGGGTCTTGTGCTTCCGGGAACCAGACCAGAAAGCAGCGCCACATGAAACTATCAGCCTCGTCTCTTGGGGCGCCGGACGTCGATGCAGACCAGCTGCTGCGCTGGCTGACCGAGTCCGGCGTCAATGGGCTGGAGCTCCGCGTCGGGGATGGGCAGATCGCCGGAACGGACATGGAGCCCGCCCGTCGCCGGCAACTGAGGGACAAGATCGACGCTGCCGGCGTGGAACTCACCGGGCTCGCCAGCTACGTCCACATCGCCCAGGCCGGGCAGGACGCTCAGATTGAAAGTGAACTGGTCGCCACTCTGGAACTTGCCAGCGATCTCGGCGCCCCCTTTGTTCGCGTTTTTCCGGGTGCGCCCGCCGAAGACCGCGGCTACATGGCCGCGCCGGGGTTGCTTGAAGCGCGGGCTACGGTGAACGAACGTGCTGCACGCCGGCTCTCTCGCGTAGCGGGAACAGCTGCGCGTCTCGGTGTCCTGCCGGTTATTGAAACTCACGATTCGCACCCGACCGGCCGTGACATCGCCGCCATTGCCGCCCTCGTGGATGGGCCGGTGGGAGTTGTGTGGGACCTGATGCACCCATGGCGGGTAGGAGAGTCCCTGATGGAAACGTGGGCCGCTCTCGGGCCTTGGCTCAGTCAAGGCCTCGGTTCCGTGCAGATCAAGGATGCGGCCCTTCCTGAGGACAGGACCCCCGTTCTCATCGGCGATGGAACACTGCCCTGTGAAGCATTTAGAGATCTTCTGGTCAGGCGTGGATACAGCGGAACCGTGACCCTGGAGCTTGAAGCCGCCTGGTATCCGGCAGCCCCACCGCTGCCGGAGGCTCTCGCCTCCGCCCGGTTGTGGTCTGACCGGGAAAATTCGAAGGTAGTCAAGCGATGACGTTGGTAATCCCCGCAGCTCAGGCCGACAGGACCGCAGCCCGTCCACGGGTCGCACTCGCAATGCAGGACGGAAACCTGCGAGATGCCCTGTTCTCCGAAAAGCTCAGGCGCCGGCTCACGGCAGTTTCAGACTGTGATTTCAGCCTTGTCATCAACGATTTCACCGCTGTCCCGGACACAATGCTTCAGGACGTGGATGTTCTGCTGACAGGCTGGTTTTCCCCCAGGATTGATCAAACGGTCCTCGACCGGATGCCCCGCCTTCGGCTCATCGCCCACGCAGGAGGCAGTGTGAAGGACCATGTGGACCCGGCCTGCTGGAGCCGGCCCATCAGGGTGACCACTGCTGCGATCGCCAACGCTGTCCCCGTCGCCGAATTTACGCTGGCCCAAATCCTCTTGGCCGGTAAATCTGTTCTCGCTGCAACGCAGCTGTACCGTGAACGCCAAGAACGGATCGACCGGGAAATCGAGTTCCCGGGAACGGGCAATTACGACAAAGTCATCGGGATTGTGGGCGCGTCCACGATCGGACGGCTGGTCATCGACCGGCTCAAGCCGTTCGACCTCAGCGTGCTGCTCTACGATCCGACCATCGCCGAGTCGGAAGCGCAGAAACTGGGTGTGCGGAAAGTCGGGCTTGAAGAACTGATGAAGCTTAGCGATGTCGTCTCTCTGCACGCCCCGGTCCTGCCTGAAACCGTGCGGATGGTGGGACAAAAAGAACTGGCCGCAATGCGCACCGGGACAACCCTGATCAACACGGCACGCGGTGACCTCGTTGACCACGACGCCCTGAGACGGGAACTGATGGCGCAGCGCCTCACCGCCGTGCTGGATGTGACCAGTCCTGAGCCGCTGGAACCCGGAGACCCGTTGTTTGAACTTCCCAACGTACAACTCACCCCGCACATAGCCGGGTCGATGGGCACCGAACTGCATCGCATGACCGCATTCGCCGTGCATGAAATCGAACGCCTTGCCGCCGGCAAACCTGCCCGCCACCCCGTCCACCTTCAGGATCTGGTGCGCTCGGCATGAAGTGCCTGCAAAACGCGGGGTCCAGTGCACTTACAGATGCCGACCACCTTTTTACATCCGTAACAACTGACCAGACAACGACAACTTGCCTGGTTCGGCGCACCCGGTGCACACCATAACGAGCACTGCCGGTAACGCCAATAGACACCCTTGAACAGCCCAAGAAGCCAATCTCACCGCATACAGCAGGGTTCGTCGAAGAGCCCAACCCAACACATAGGAGTGACAATGAAGACCACCATCACACGCCGCGCAGCTCTGCTGCTGCGGTCGTCCTCGCCGGCACCTTAGCCGGCTGTTCAGGGACAGCCGGCACGCAGGCACCCACAGCTTCTGCCATTGCAGTGCCTGATAAGTGGACTGGCGGGAACGTCACCTTGACCCTCTGGAACGACAACGCGGCAATGAAGGGTGCAGTGGACCTTTTCAACGCCCAGCACGCGGACCAGGGAATCAAAATCGAATTCTCACCCAACACAGATCTGGCGAAGTCAGTCCGCAATGCCCACTCCGCCGGAAATCCCCCGGACATCTTTGCCACTCAAACCGCGGACCTGGCCGGCTACATCGCCGAAGACATCGCGACAGACCTCGCCCCCTACTTCCCCAGCATCGAAAAGGACTACGCGAAGGCAACTCTTGACGCTGTGAGCCTGGGTGGCAGCAAGTACGGCATCCCCGCGTCGGACATCCCCACCTTCACGCTTTTCAACAAGGAGGTGTTTGATCAGAACGGGATCGCCCTGCCCACCACATACGAGGACTTCCTTGAGGCAGGCAAAAAACTCAAAACCAAGGGCATTTCCGTCTTCAACGTCGCAGGTGAAGATCCCACAACCTACACCTACATGGCGTGGGAAGCCGGGGCGAAGTGGTGGGAGCTGAAGGACGACGGCTGGAACGTCAATATCGACACCCCAGAAACCCGCCGCGCGGCCGAATACTTCGATGAAGCCTTCTCAAACGGCCTCTTCAGCAAGATCTCCTACGCCGAGTACTCGGCGATGATGCAGGAATACAACAACAACAAGATCGCCGCCCGCCAGCTCTCAACCTGGCAGACCAAGGGTATGCAGGCGAACCTGACCACTGGTCTGGGTAAGTGGGTTCCGGCACCCAACCTTGCCTGGAAGGGACAGGACACTGTGAATGCGGCCTTCACCCGCGTCTACGCCGTGGACTCGAAGACAAAGAACAAAGATGCTGCCGTCTTTGCAGCGCACTGGCTCTCTACCAATGCCGATTCTGTTGCCGCCCTGGCCAGCCCTCAGACCGGGCTTGGCTGGTTCCCCGCCGTCGCGGATCCCTCGCCCTACATCGCCACCTCTGCCCCCAAGGCCCTCCTGGGCGACAACATCAACCAGTGGGACCCTGTCGTGAAGAAAGCCGTTCAAACCCGAGCCACCGACTGGACCTGGGGACCTGACTACGCCGGTGCCTTCACCAAACTCCAGGACCTCTGGGGCAAAGCAGTAGCAGGGCAGATCAAGGCAACGGAAATCGCCCCGCAGCTGCAGGCCTGGGTTGTGGATGACATGAAGAAGCAGGGATACACCGTACTGAACCACTGATTCGCCGGGACTTGAAGGTGTGGTCCGCGACGGACTCCCGTACGGACCACACCACCTGTCACAGGCAGACAGAACCCGCTCGAAACTGGAGAACATCATGGCCCTCGCAGCCAGCAAAGAAAAGATTCCACCCTCGACGACCGGCAACGCAGCCCCGCGGCCCCGCGCCATGGGATGGCAGCGCCTCAGCGGACTGAAGGGATTCGGTTTCACCGTCCCGTTCTTCGCCGGGTTCCTGCTTGTGTTCGTCGCCCCCTTCATCTACGCCCTCGTGCAGGCATTCTTCGCCGTCCGGCGATCCGGAAACGGACTGGGAGGCTCCTTCCTCGCCTTCGTCGGAGCCGACAACTTCATCAGAGGATTCACCGACGAACAATTCTGGTCCGCCATGGCCAGAGTCGGTGTCTTCGCCCTGGTCCAGATCCCCATCATGCTGTTCCTGAGCCTTCTCATGGCACTGTTCCTGGACATGATGACCGGCAAAGCAGCACGCTTCTTCCGCGTCGGTCTGCTCGTCCCGTACATGATCCCCGCCATTGTCGCCACCTTGGTATGGCTGTACCTGTACTCGCCGCGCCTCGGCCCCCTCACCAAGATCGGTCAAGCGTTCGGGACAGACGTCAACTTCTTCTCACCTGAACTGCTCTGGGTCTCCATCGGAAATCTGCTCACTTGGGCCGGCATCGGATACAACATGCTGATCCTGTACGGTGCTTTGCGGTCCGTGCCCCGGGACCTCTTCGAGGCCGCCCGCCTGGACGGTGCCGGAGAACTGCGGATCGCCTGGTCCATCAAGATCCCCTACGTCCGCTCATCCCTGGTCCTGACAGGCATGCTGTCCATCATCCACATGCTGCAAATTTTCGCCGAGCCCTTGGTCTTCCGCGTCAGCTCACCGGAAACAGTCACAGCCAGCTTCACCCCGATCATGATGATCTACAACCTGGCATTCACCGAAGGCAACTACCAATATGCGGCGGCGCTGTCGGTGATCCTCGCGCTTGTCGTCGGTCTCAGTTCCGCCCTCTTCTACCGCCTAACGAACAGGAGGTCAGCGTGAACGCGCTGCTCTCGAACACAGCCAAGGACCGGCGGGAACGTCCGGCCACACCAAAAGCCCCGAAGCGAACCACCCGCATCCGGAACCTGGAAGATGACTCGGGCGACGCCCGGCAGTCCCGGCGCACACGCCTGCTGGTACTCATTGGACTGGCCCTCTTCACCATCTACTCGGTTGCACCGATCTGGTGGCTCATCGTCAACTCGACAAAAAACACTCGCGACCTGCTCCTGAGTAACGGCCTGTGGTTCGCCGACTGGAACCTGGGCAAAAACCTGACCGATATCTTCTCGTACGAAAACGGGATCTTCCTGCGCTGGACCGCCAACTCCATCATCTATGCAGGCGTCGGGGCCGCCGTCGGCACCCTCGTGGCATTAGCCGCAGGATACGGGCTGGCCCGCTTTTCCTTCCCGGGACGTTCGCTGTCCATGGGGCTGGTCATCGCGTCCTTCCTGGTGCCCTACAGCATGCTCACCCTGCCCCTGTACCTCCTCTTTTCCAACATTGGCCTGATCGATTCACCATGGGCCGTGCTGATTCCAACCTTCATCAACCCCTTCAGCGTGTATCTCGCCAAGGTCTATATCGAAGGCGCAGTCCCGGCCGAGCTCCTGGAGGCGGCACGCATCGACGGGGCCGGCGAGATCCGGATCTTCTTCATGATCGTTCTGCGAATGCTCACCACCGCAGGCGCGACCATCTTCCTGCTCGCCTTCGTCAGCGCATGGAATGGGTTCTTCCTCCCCATCACCATGCTGCAGAGCCCGGAGAACTGGAACATGACCCTGGGCCTGTACAACTGGCTGCGGCAAAGCCAGGTCAGCAACGCCAGTGTCTATGACTTCAACACCCTGGTCATCACCGGTTCTCTCCTCTCGGTCATCCCACTGGCCATCGTCATGATCGCCCTCCAGCGGTTCTGGCGCACCGGCGTCTCCCTGGGCGCACTGAAGTAGGGCGCGGCGGGGAACCCGGTTCCCCGCCGCGAACCCCGGCCGGATTGCTGCCGGGACACTCCACGAAGACGTCACGGCCGCAGCCATGCCCGACCTCACAACGACACGGTCGATGAAGGGAGAGCATGCCCGGCAAGCCCCGCCTCCGCGAAACGTCCATCCCCCTGCCACACCGCTTACCAAAGGAGACCCACGGGTGATCCGCAACCCAGTACTGCCGGGATTCAATCCCGACCCCACGATCATCCGCGCCGGCGACCGCTATGTCATCGCCACCAGTACCTTCGAATGGTTCCCCGGAGTCCGCTTCCACACTTCAGAGGACTTGGTCACGTGGCAACCGGCCGGGTACGCACTCACCGACCCGACACACCTGGACCTGCGCGGCGTGCCCGACTCCGGGGGTATCTGGGCACCCTCCCTATACTTTCACGAAGGGCAGTACCGGCTGCTTTTCACAATTGTGCGGACACTGGGCCAGACCAAGGACGTCGACAACTACATCACCAGCGCCCCAGCCATCGATGGGCCCTGGAGCACGCCCGTGTACGTGGGCTCACGTGGTTTTGATGCATCGCTCTTCCACGCCCCGGACGGGCGGCTCTATCTCCTTGGGCTGCGGTGGGACCACCGCATCGGCAACCCCGGATTCGGTGGCATCCAGGTCCAGGAGCTGCACCCCTCCACCTTCGAGCGTCTCGGTTCCGCCCGCGTGGTGCACACGTCAACGGAGCTCATCGAAGGCCCGAACATGTATTACCGCAACGGGTGGTATTACCTGCTTCTAGCGGAGGGCGGCACCGGCTGGAACCACGGCATACGACTCGCCCGCTCCCGCGACCTGTGGGGGCCGTACGAGGAAGACCCCGTTCCCGTCCTGACCACCAGGGACCTGGACCCGCTCGACGTAGCGAGAAAGGGTGAATCCGGGCCCTCCGGCGGGCTGCATAAGGCCGGCCACGGCGAGCTCGTCTCGACCCCCGACGGCGAGTGGTACCTCGTTCATCTCGCGTCCCGGCCGTTGGAAGCAGCGGAAGGCGCGGTCTGCCCGCTCGGCCGCGAAACGTGCCTGCAGCCGGTCACTTGGACCGAAGACGGATGGCTGCGGCTTTCTCATGGCGGCTACCATCCGGCGCTGGCAGTCCGGGCTCCCGCGTCCCTTCCGGCCCCAGCCACAGCAGTCCCCGCAGCGGCCGACCAGGTCCTTTCTCCGCATTCCCTCGCCAAGGGCTGGCACACTCTCCGTGTCCCAGCTGACGAGTCCTGGCTGCAGTGGACAACGAACCCTGGACACAGCCTCCGCATTACCGGCCGGGAAAGCCTGCGTTCGACACATACCCAATCACTGGTCGCGCACCCGCTCACTTCCGTCTTTGCACGGTTGAAGGCCACGGTGGATGCCGCCCCGACGGAGCCGGCACATCAGGCCGGTGTCGTTGCCTATTACGACACAACCAGCCACATCTTTTGGCACCTCACGGCCTCCGACGAAGGACGAAGACTGCTGGCCATCGAGCGCAGAAACGCAACCTCCGCCTCACGTGCCGTCCTGGACTTCGACCCTGGCCCCGCCGGACCGGTCCATCTGCAGATCGCCTTCGAAGGAGCGAGAGTGCGCGCATATGCCTCACTGGACGAATCGTCATGGACACCCCTCGACCTCCCAGTGGATATCAGCGAGCAGAGTGACGATCACGCCGGACTGTTGCGGTTCACGGGCGCTTTCGCCGGCGTTGCCACGGTAGACGTAGCTGAACACGCTTGGACCGCAGAATTCAGCGATGTCTCGTTGGTGACGTCACAACCGCAGCTGCCTGACGGTCAACTGCCAGCGGTCGAAGCTGTTCCTGCCGGGCAGGCCTCCAGCTAAGAGGGACTTTTCATACTCAACAGCTTGACATTGTCAGTTCTCGATTCAACCTCCAGCGTCCAGGGCTGTCCTGTCGAATTGGAGCACCAAGTGGCGGGGCAGGACCGCAGCATTTGCAGTTGTAGCGGTGGACCCAGCATCCGGCAGGACCTTCGTCCTAATGTCACATGCAACTGATGCGCTCCCGACCCTGCGTGCCGGGGCGAGTGACGAAGTCCGGAGACCCAACATCGCCGCGAATGAGCTGCATCAAGTCGTTGTTTCCCTGTCGACCGTGCACTGCCCGGCCAAAGAGGGCCAGCTTTCAATCAAGACACACAAGTGTGCCTCAGGAGCGGGCGCCCCGCGTTTTCTTGAAGGTGGTAAATCCTCCAACTCACAACGTAAAAGAAAACCTAACTGTGACTTGAATCTCTGAAATCGATATCATAGGGTGGTCAGCATCTGAGGGCAGTTCAGCCCCGCATCGTCGCCCTATCCCTTGATTTGTCGGCCAAAGGAGCCCGCATGACCGAATTATCCCGTCGCACTTTCGTACAGGCCGCCTCAGCGGCCTTGGCCACAGCGAGCATCTGGACTTTGACCGATGCGGGAGCAGCCAAGGCTGCACCCGGTGGGTCTCTTCCCTTGGACCGTCTCGGATTGGGCAACCCCGCTTCGGAAACTGCCCACGGTGTGGGCAGCTCCCTGTCGTCCTCTTTGACCGGTGCTTTGTCTCAGCCGGCACGGGTCCTCAACCCGACCGAACCGGCGGGTTCCTGGGGTGGCACGCTGCGTTTCCGCATGATGGTGGATCCGGAGAAAACCACGTACCTTTCGCTCAAGCTTTGGGGCGAGGACTTTGCTGCACAGGAGCAGGAGTGGCGCCTCCAGCTCTTCATTGACGGGAAGTCTGCCGGATGGCTAGATCAGGGACCTGTGGATGGTTTGGATCAGATGAGCCTGGCACCTCGGACAGCCGGGATGTTCTATCTCCACACCATCCCGCTGCCCGAAAAGCTCACCAGCGGTCGGACGGAACTGGAGGTGGAGATCCGCTCCCTGGGCAGGATTTGGGCCTACGGCGACGGAACAAGCTTCTACAAGCCCATGACCAGTCCGTCCCGTCCCATCTACGCCGCTTATACGCATACCGATCCCTTCTTCGTTCCGGCGCCCGATGACCCTTTCGGGACACCGTCGCAACGCGGTGTCCGCCCGGACGATTCGGAAGATGCCATCCAACGTGTCCGCGAGCGGGTGCTGGCAGACCAGAACGCCCTGTTTTACGCCAAGCCACCGGCGTCCCTCGATCCCTGGGCGTGGATGACACTCGTCCATGGGTACCAGTGGAAAGAGAGCCCCGCCTTCAACTCGCCGCTGACGCTCACCAAGATCTGTGAAGCAATTGACGCCACCTACTTGGCGTGGAAAGCGAATAATGCTGTCCTCACTGCGTCCGGCCAGCAGTGGCTTGGGTTCGGACGCGTCGCGCTTGCACTAGACACACTCTGGGGAGACATCCAACCGTTGTTGGACCAGCAGGTCACGCCGGGAAGCACCTTGGTCCCGAACCCCGGATTCGAGGCCGGAACAGCAGGCTGGACTGTCACCACATGGCGGGGGAGTGGCTCCGTCGTTGCGGACCCTTCCGTTGGAAGGTCCGGCAAGAGCTCGCTCAAGGCCACAGCGAACCCGAACGGCTCAACCGGCAGCGTCGTGGGCGTCA
Source organism: Arthrobacter sp. MMS24-T111 (assembly GCF_054888995.1). Classification (NCBI taxonomy): domain Bacteria; kingdom Bacillati; phylum Actinomycetota; class Actinomycetes; order Micrococcales; family Micrococcaceae; genus Arthrobacter; species Arthrobacter sp. MMS24-T111. Next base: position 55,511 of record NZ_JBTZRO010000002.1, read on the forward strand.
CCCTTGCCGGTAACAGCCGGCCCCTTGTAGGAAGCGGAACCTACCGTATCTCTGCCTGGTGCAAGACAGCAGACGCCACCGCCCCCGGCGCCTACATGAATGTCCTCTTCTACAACTCTGCCGGCGCCGTGGTGCAGTCCGACCGTAAGTTCTTCGCAACCACCGGCACTCACGACTGGGAACAGATCACGGCGGAGCTACCCACCCCGGCAGGGGCAGCCCGCATCCGCATCGACCTTAGGGTCGAGGGAACCGGAACAGCGTGGTTCGATGACGTCGCCCTTGAGTTGGTCAACGGTACGCCCCCAACGTCGGGCACACTCCCGCTGAGGAAGGCTGCGTACCGCGAGATGCTCGTCGAAAGCCGGGAGTACTGGCGGCAAAACCAGCGGCATTACACCAACCAGGTCCAGTTCACGAGCTTGGGAGTCTATCTCTGCAACAAGGGCCTGGAACTGCTCTCACCGGCGGACGCGTGGCCGGAGCAACGCGCCCGCGAGTGGATCTATGAGGCCGTTGGGCTGCTTCCCTTGTCCAGTGGAGAAAACGCCGACGGCAGCAAGAAGTGGAAGTTGGGAAGGCAGTATTACATCTACAGCGAGCAGGGCCTGAGTCGCGAGCTTGGCTATGTGGGCGGCTACGGCGAGATCACTGCCGATCTGCTCGTGGCCATGTATGAAGCCGTCACCACGGGCGCCATCAAGCGGGACGATGAAAAGCTGCGGGCCCGGGTGGAGCAGCTCTTCCTTACCCGTGGATGGTTCAGGCACGAAGGTTTCGATGAGGAAGGCCACCGGGTCATGCGGCTCGAATCCATCATCGGCTGGCGCAATGAGCACTACCCCGGTGAAGTGGTTTATGTGACTCCTACAGACAAGGATGTCACCCCGCTACAGGCAACGGCCGCGTTCCCGAGCGCCAAACTTGTCGGCTGGGCTCAGCAAATGGTCAAAGACGGACAACTTGGGCCTGCACTCGCCCTCCTGCATACCGATACATCGGCGAGGATCGGGCTCACGGCTGCCCGGTTCGTCATGCACGACCTTCCGGCTTTCCAGGCTGCGGCCCCGAGCAGTGAGCGACTCCCCGCGGGATGGGGACGTCCCGATTTTGCTTTCGCCGACCCCACCACGGGTGTGATTGCAGTGAAGCGCGGCGACGAGGTTCTGTACGCATCACTCTATTGGCGGGCGCGGCAGGCGGTGAACCGGTGGTCACGGGTCCACCTGTTGCGGCCTGATACCGAGAGGAGTGCAACCGTCCGTTGCGACGTTGAGTTTGGGTCTGCAAATCCGGTGGGGACGTTCACCATCCAGGATTGGGTCTGCTGGGACTACACCATCAACGACAGCGACGGTAACGGCATCCGGCCCGGTGGGTTCGCCCCTCCCGGTCCTGCCCTCCATCAGGCGTACGCCGGCGAGGAGCTTCCGATCGCCCGGACGCCGGAAGGCATGGACCCGAAGCTCGGCGCCACCGCCCTCGGTGTGGAGGCCATCGAATCGGGGCGTGCCCCCTTCTATCGGCTCTCCTACGCCGGTTACCACGTTGCTATGAACACCACCAGCGACCAGAGCTTCGACTATAAGTGCCCAGCAACAGGAACAGGGATCGACTGCGTCACCGGACAAAAGACAGCTCTCCCGCAGATGCGACGGATTGGTCCCGGGGAAACCGTCGTATTGTTCGATCCGTCGGCCCGCCCATGACCTGCACCGAAGCGGCCCAACCAACGCAGGCCAGGCGGATATCAGCGACAGATGCGGCAGAACTCGAAGCCGCGCTGAGCGCCGCCGTCGACGCCACCATCCCTGAGGCCCTGGCAACGCGCCAAGGTATCAGAATCACACGGTTGGCCCCCGGAGAGTTCGCGGTACAGGCTGATCCGGAAGTCCCCTGTGGGTACACCATATGTGAAACCTAATTAGTTGATCATCCGGTCACATTCACCAGGGACAGCCACGACTTGAAAGGGCATGAGCCAGTGGAACCCGATGGGTGCCCCCGTCGACATGGGTGGGGCACCCATCAAGGCATGCCTTACCCCTGACGCGGAGGCAGGCCACAACCCGTGTTATTCACAGACCCAGAGAGCCTTCTGCACCGGAGGTCCAGCGCTTCACGCTTGTACGTCATTTCTCGGATCCAGAGGGCTGAAGAGGCCCGGACGACGCCCACGATTTATCCACCGATACCGCGCCCCCGTACCGGAATCGCATCCAAACTAGAGACCGAAAGACTGAGATGCCAACAGCCCACACCCCGAGCCCGTTCATCAGCATGTGGTTTGGAAACTTCTTCGAGCCCTTCTACTCCGACGCCGACGCAGTTCGTAACGGTATCGCAGACGTCGCGGGTCTCGGGTTCAACTCCGTGAACCTCGACTCTAAGCCTTGGGAGGACTTCTTCGCGCGGTACAGAGGCGAACCATCCAGCCAGTACGTAGCCACGCAGGAACTCATGATGAGCGAGGCCGCAAAGCACGGCCTGGACTACACGTGCCTCGCGCTTTACCTATGCGGCGACAACCTTTACCCGAATATCCGCGACGTGCCCCCTGTGCGGGGAGAACAAGCAGTTCTCCCCAACGGTCAACCGATGGGTACGTACAAGTACTGGTCACCCGTCGCTCAAGCAACGATGGTGGAGCACGTTGCCGGGCTCCTGCGCCTCTATGGAGCGGGCATGCGTCGCACGAGCGAGGGCAAGATCGTGATGCAGACGATGTTCGACCCGATCGCCAAGCCAAGCTTCGACGAGGAAGGCAGAAAGCACTACCTGGATTGGCTCAGCCAGCGTTACAACGGTGACATAGCCGAACTGTCTCGCCGCTATGACGTGATCGCCGGCAGTTTCGAAAGCTTGCTTCCCGCGGACTACTGGCTCCGACCAGACGAACTGAACTGGGTCGGGTGTGCCCTGCCGACGGCCAACGATTTCCTCGCGCAAACCCCGGACTACTATCGCTGGGTCGATAACCAGACATATTTGGGTGAAGTGATGGTCAACTATTTCGCGACGATGCGTGAGCACTGGCAGGCTATGGATCCGCAGCTGTTCGTCGAACCCGTGCTGCACCAGTGGGGTTATTTCTTCAACCCTCCCGGGCAACCAGACTGGCAAACCGGACAACGTGCTCTGGACGTCTACCGGCTGGCCAAGCACGTTGACAGTGTGTTGTTCATTGCGGCGCCGCTGAATGCAGAGAACCGTCCCGACGCGACCGTTCTTAGTGTCGAGGGTGCGATTGCCCGAACCGCGAACGAAGGGCGTCCGTTTACTGGCGGGCTTTACCTGGGCCGCCACATCAATGAGGACGTCTACCGAACCGTGCCGCCGGCAGAAGCGATCGCCTCACAGGTCGCTGCCGGCGCGCAACGACTCCACACCTACGGGTACAGCGGCCTCGACGACGGCGGCGTCCTGTTCCGCATGGACGACGTATTCAAAGACTCCCTACGCCGTGGCACACGTTGGGCAGCCGAGGTAATACCGCTTCTCCAAGAGCCTCGTAAACAAGAAGTCGCGCTTCTCTTCCCCGCGGCAATGAGCTTCTACGAACCGCTGGAGCTGGACGAAGGCGGCTGCCACCGAATGGACCTCCTCGGGTGGTACCAGCAGCTAACCGATCTCGGCTGGCATGTCGATATCGTCCATCCAGACCAAGTCGCCGCCGGCGCCCTGCAGAACTACCAACATCTGGTCGTTCCCACCGACTCGCTCTACGGTCTCACGGACACCAGCGCCGCTGAAAAGGCGATCCGCGAGTTCGTGGAGGCAGGCGGAACGATGATGCACGGAGCGGGATGCCTACTCGCCAAGCGCGTATTCGGAATCAGTGAAGAAGCCGTGGATTTCGACTGCATACGTTGGCACGAGGATCTCATCCCTCACGGGTGGTCGACCTCGGCCTTTACGTCTGCTGGTGAAAACGTAGGCTCGTACATTGATTCGGGCCGACCGGCCATCCTCCGCACCCCCGTCGGTCGAGGGAAAGTGTTGTCATTCGGGTTCGAGTACGGCTACGCGTACTCCCGCCGCACTATGCCGATCGTCCCTCCCGCCTACGGTCGGAGTGAGATGCACCCCCTGGTACTTCTGGAGACGACACCCATCAATGACGAAATCGGCATCTCCCCGTCCGCCCTGATGCGCCCGACCCGAGGTGTTGAGACTGCGCTCTTCGGAAACAGCGCAGTCATCGTAAACCATCGGGCATCGCCCGTAGATATCAGTGCGCTCCCCGCGCGACGGCAAATCCCGTTGATTCCCTCCGCGTCCGGGTGGCTTGCTGCACACTCGGCGGTATACATCGAACTCTAAGCCGGATCGAGGGGGTCAGGCACTGAGCGGGTCCTGGTCCCTGTGTCGCTTCCCTCGTTGCGTAGGCTGCGGGCCTTTCCCGCAGCCTACGGCGCTTGAACGGGGCCCGTAAAAGATCAGCATTCCGTCAGGAGACGGGAGTTCGTGCATCCACTTCTACTCCCGTGGTTTTAACGCCGATAATATAGGTTATGTAAAGCTGAAGTGATCCAATTGCAGAATTTGCAGATTGGGACCCGGTGATACGCCTTCCCGTTTCCGACTTCCTGCCCATTGAAATCCTTGCCGTTACAGGGATCCGGGCCTGTTCGACGATGCGCCGGGCGTCGGTCCGGCGCATCGAACAGTCGACGGGATCCAGGGGCCGTGCAGGCTGATGATTTCGCCGATTTCCGGGGTTTCCTTGACACCGATTCGCATTTTATGCACTCTAAGAGCATTATTTGCAGATGCATCGGAGGCGTGATGGACCCCTGGGAGGGCCAGCTGATCAGGCTTCCGCTGCGTCAGGGTGCATTCTCTGCGGACGCCGTGTTCGAGGACATGCTCACGGGCTGGAAGCGGCAGCAGCTGGCACGGAACTTCACGGTCGGCACGATCCGAGGACGTGAAAGCCTGGTCCGGCGTTTCGTGGATCACACCGGGCATTTTCCGTGGGACTGGACTGTCGGTGACGCCGACGATTTCTTCGCCCACGAGCGCTCCATCCTGAATCTGGCGTTTGCCACCATCCGGGCCTATCAGACGCATTTAAAGGTGTTCTGCGATTTCCTGACCGATCCTGTCTACGAATGGGACCGCCTCTGCCTTCAGGGGTTCGGCCGCTCCCCTGCCCAGATCATCACCGAATTCAACCGCGCCCGCCACGCGCAGAACAACGAGCAGGCACCTGCCAAGCGGCCGTTCAGCAGGGTCGAGCTGCAGGGATTCTTCGATCTGGCGGACCTCGAGGTCGAGCGGGTCCTGGCCTCGGAACGAAAGGGGGCGGTCGCCGCCTACCGTGATGCCACGCTGTTCAAAACGGCCTATGCCTGGGGCCTGCGGGCCAACGAGGTCACGCACCTGCAGACCGTGGACTTTTCCCGGAACCGCCGTGCCCCGCAGTTCGGCGAGTTCGGTGTCCTGCAGGTCCGATACGGCAAGGCACAGCGCGGATCACCACCCAAGCGACGCTCCGTGCTGACGGTTTTTGACTGGTCCCCATCCGTCGTGGATACCTGGATCCGGACCGGGCTGCCGTGGCTGGCGCCGGCGGTGTCGGACGTCTTTCCCACGGCGACCGGGCTGCCGGTTCCCAAGTCCAACCTGCACCGCCGCTTTCGGGACTACATCGATGAGCTCGGTTATCCGCCGGGCCTGGACATCCATTCCCTGCGCCGGTCCTACGTCACCCATCTGTTCGAGCACTTCGGCTTCGACCACACCTTCGTCCAGCGGCAGGTCGGCCACGAACACGCCTCAACGACGTCCCTTTATACGGCCGTCTCCAGCGACTACCAGACGAGTGAGCTCAACCGTGTGCTGGAAGGCATGATTGACAGGGCCGTCGGGCCGAAGGAGGAAAGACAATGAAACGCGACATCGAATACCGGTGGCGGGCCCGGGAGCTCATGGCCCGGCACGGCATGCGCAACACCCGCGAACTCGTGGCACCACTGCGCGAGAGAGGCATCACCCTCTCCGAGTCACAGATCTACCGCATGGTCAGCCAGAACCCCGAACGGATCTCCTTCCAACTCCTGGCCGCCCTCTGCGACATCTTCGGAGTGGAGGCAAACGAGCTTTTCACCTTCACGGCCACCGACGCCAGGACCAAACGCCAGAAACAGGCCGCCGCCTCCGGGGAAAACGTGGTCAGGTTTGCTGACGCCTACAAACCTGTCAGGGCCCGGATCCTTGACGACGACTAAACCCGGGACCCGCGGGCGGCCCCGGTCCCACGGCGGCCACCGGTGCGCCCGATGCGGACGCATGGCCGCCAAGATCCGCGTGACCTGGCCCGACGGACCAGTCTGCGGGATCTGCTTCACCACCGCACTGCGCACACACGGAACCTGCCCCGACTGCGGGAAAGACAGACTGCTCCCCGGCAGGACCGCCGACGGCGTCGACATCTGCAAAGACTGCGCGGGCATCACCACCAACATGACCTGTGAGAGCTGCGGCACCGAAACCGAACGATTCCGCGCCGGCCACTGCATCCGCTGCGTCCTCCGAACCGATCTGGACGCCCTGCTCCAACCCCGCACTCCCCCGGACTTGAGCCTCAAACGCCTCATCGGAGTACTCGCCGGCGCAGCAAGGCCCGAGAGCATCTATACCTGGGTGCGCGGGGCCAACACCAAAGAACTCCTCACCGGTCTCGGCACCCGAAGCATCGCCCTCACCCACGAATCCTTCGACGCTCTGCCCGCCTCACGCTCAGTGGAATACCTTCGCGAACTGCTCGTCCACCACGGCATGCTCCCGGACCGCGACCGCCAACTCGCCGCTTTCGAAGCGTGGCTAACGGCCCGCATCCAGGACCTCTCCGAAACACCACACATCCAGGCGCCAATCGAACGGTTCGCCCGCTGGCACCACCTCAAACGCCTCCGCCAAATGGCCGGCCCAGGAAAGTCGCTGAACACTGCCGTCCGCTCCGCCAAACAGGAAATCACCGAAACCGGAAAATTCCTTGCCTGGCTCTACGCGGAGCACGGACTCACCCTGAACGGACTGAGGCAGACGCACCTGAACCAATACCTGAGCGAAGGGCCCACGACCCGATACGCCATCCGCACCTTCCTCGTCTGGCACATCAAGAACAAGGAAATCGGCAGGCTTCAGATACCGCACCGCTACGCCGCCACCAAGCCGCTCATCACCCAACAGCAACGCCTCGCCCTCATCCGGCATTGCATCGACTCCACGGCAGCGCCCCTGGGCTTCCGGGTCGCGGGCCTAATCCTGCTGCTCTTTGGCCAGCCGGTCGGCAAGATCGCCGCCCTGAAACGCACGGACCTGCAAGCCCTGCCCGAAGGGCTGCACCTGAGCCTTGGCAACATCCCCGTCCTGGTTCCTGCCCAGATCTCCCCCATGTTCTGGGACTACCTGCACGACCGGCCTAACCAACAGACCGGCAACGCCGGGAGCCAGTGGCTCTTCCCCGGCACCCTGCCGGGCCAGCACATCCACGCCGACGCGATGATGGGCCAACTCCGCGCCCTCGGGATCGATCTCGGAGGCGCCCGGAACGCCGCCCTGCGAAGCCTCATAGAGGAACTGCCACCAACCCTGGTCGCAAACGCACTCGGCTACAGCTACCAGGTCATCCACAAACACGCCGCCGACGCCGGCGTCCCGATGGCCGGCTCCGCGACAAAGCTCACCTCGCCCGGATAAGACCCATGCATGAAGCATTTATCACCCCGGCGGGTCGGCCAGCCACTACTTTGTAAGCCGGCCAGGGTCCCATGGACGCTCAGGAGGCTTGCGGAGAATGGTCCAGAGAGGGATAGCCATGATGCCTACTATCAAGGCTATTCGCCAGTCCAGTCCGCCGACGGAAAGCGTCCTGATCAGGACACCGGCGAGCAGTATTAGTACCCACCAGGCCGTATAGAAAGCTCCACGTTCCCTACGTTTCCACCAGCCAAGACGTCCTTTGACGTCGGCCGGGGGCTTACGATCCGCGGTGGAGAACTGGCCCACAAGGAGCCCCGTTATCGCAACTGCCACAACAGAGTACGGCAGAACACCGCTGGCAACGCCCGCAGAAAGAATGATCAGCACAGCCAGCAGGAACACCTTCACAGCGATCCGGACGCGCGGGCTCAGGCTGACTCGGCCGCCACCACTCTCACCCTCCACGTCATCCCCCAAATACCACGCACGACAAAACACCTAACATGGCTATCGCGCAGCCGACTTCTCCCTCTGAAGAATACGCCGGCGACAGATTCGTCAATGAAGCAGGCTGAGCTGAGGCGACCGCCACGCCATAGCGGGCGCCTAATCTGGTGAAACGCCAGCAATAGGACTCAGACGGATAAGTGCCGTTCCCGCTTGAAGGCTGCGAATTGCATCATATGCATCTTTTCGGGCTCCTCTTAGGTTCGTGGAAGCCTTCGTCGACGCGTAGCGGATCAGCCTTCACATTCGATGCAATATGAGCGGCCGTTACTTTCGCGTGCCAGCTGGGACCGGTGACGGACCAGGAAACAGGATGAGCAGGTGAACTCGTCCGCACCTGTGGGATGACCTGGACGATGAGTTCCTCGGAGACGATTTCCCCGCCCGGGGTCAGCCCTCCATCGAGGGCGTCGGCTTCGTCGAGTTCGGTGACGACGCTGCGGGCATCCGGGGCGCTGGCGGATTTCAGGGCCTCCAGGGAGCTGTCTTGTGATTCCTTGACGTCGGCACAGACTTCGTCGTAATCGGCTGCCACTGGGTGGTCCTCATTTCAATTTCTTCGGCGGGTGTTTTCCTGGCCAGAGAGCAACCTACACCACCGCGACGGTATTCCCGTCCGCGGATCCAGCCGCTCCCCCGGGCGGACCTGTTTCCCGCGTCCGGGGATCTTGACGTGGTCGCGGGGTGAGCCGACACTCGTTCTCACACGCCTACAGTTTGGAGCCTGCCGTGAACGGTCAGCGTATCGGCTACGTCCGGGTCAGCACCCTTGACCAGAACGAGCAGCGCCAGCTCGAGGCGCTTGCTCTTGACCGGGTCTTCACCGAGAAGGCCTCCGGCAGGGACACCGCGCGGCCGCAGCTGACCGAGCTGCTCCGGTTCGTCCGGGAGGGCGACGCCGTCGTCGTTCACAGCATGGACCGGCTGGCCCGCAACCTCGATGACCTCCGCGCCCTGGTGCAGGGACTCACCAAGCGTGGAGTGCGGGTGGAGTTCCTCAAGAACAGCTCGTCTTCACCGGCGAAGACTCCCCCAAGGCCAACCTGATGCTCTCGGTCATGGGCGCCTTCGCCGAATTCGAACGATCTTTGATCAGGGAACGCCAGCGTGAAGGCATTGCCTTGGCTCAACAGCGCGGGGTGTATAAGGGCCGGAAGAAAACTCTGACACCGGAACGGGCCGCCGAGCTAGTCCAACGAGCCGGCAGCGGGATCCCAAAAGTTGTCCTCGCTCGCGATTACAGAATCAGCCGGGAAACAGTCTATCAGTATCTCCGCCACGCGAATGGAATGCATTGAAAGTAACTTCCTCCCACTCAGCGCATTTAGAGGCCCTTCTAGACATTCAGTCAGCACAAGAATGGCGAGGACTCAGGACCACCTGATGATTGAGCGCAAAAACTAGTCGAGAAAATAGGCGTGAACCTTCTCGTCGGAGTCCAAGATCTCGTCTGCAGGTACGTCCAGTCGTCGTGCGAGTTCGGCTGATCCAATGAGCGCGACCTGCACGTCAGGCGAGAAGGCTCGTTCGAGCAAGCCGAGATAGTCGGACATGGCCTGGTCCAGTTTCTCGGTGAGCTCTTGGTACTCGCCGGAGAGCTGATCGTCGAGCATGCGCTGCTCGCTGAGATAGCGTTCGATCAGCTCGGCCTCTCGCTTCGAGAGGGATGTTGCGGCCGCCTTGTACATTATTGTGCCGACCGTGTTGCCGATAACGGCGCCGAGTACTGGAACTGGGATGAGCGCCTGGCCGACAAAAGAAGACAGTGCGCTCACCGCGGCTTCCAGAGCGAGGAGCTTCTGAGTTCTCGATGAACTCCAGCTGGTCGATCTCGCCACAGCGGAGCTTATTCGCCTGGTCCGCGATACCGAAGGCGACGGTGACAATTGAGCTCGCGACGGCCGCTGATGTGGCGGTGAAATTCGTCAGCGTGTAGATGCTGAGGCCGCGTACTCCGCCTTTGACGAAGCTGAAGCCGGTCTCTCCTGCGATGTCGAGCCAGTCCTGCTCGCTGAACTCTTTGAGTCGCTTACCTTCCCGACGCTTGGCGGCCACTGCCAGCGCGAAAGCTGTACCGCCCTCAATCACGGCGGCTGCAAGTGTGGCTTTTGCTCCTTCTTCCAGGTTTGGCAGACTCTCCTGATAGGCGTTGTCACGAAGCGCCTTGTCGGTAGAACGGAGGTAGGTTTCCTCAGCCGCCATGGTCGACTCGTAAGCGCCCCTCTGTACCTCGTGGTACTTGAGCGTCGATGGTTCGAGTGCATCGATACCGATGGATCCCTCCTGAAAAAACCCATCGATTCGTTGCCAGTCCTTGAAGGAGGGGCCGTCTCCACTGCGCGACAGTAGCTTTCCTACTTCATCCGGCGGCAGAGAGTACAGTTCCTTGATCACTTCGAAGTAATCAGCGGGTATCTGGTACTTCCCGCCGTTCTGCACAAAGTCGGGATACTTCTGGAGGTGCTCGGCAATTGCTCCTAGGGAGAAGCTGCCACCTGCTGCGACAAACTTCTGCTGGATTTCCACCCCGCAGCGGATCAGGTCCACGGGCCCGTTGTCGTTCACCCATTGGTAGACCGGCGCCTGGCCCAGTATCTGTTGCCGGGCATTGGAGATACCCACCTCCGCGATCTCAGCGATGAAGCCGTGCATCCCGTGCTGTCCACCGCGGTTGGCTGTGACCACCTCAAGGTCAATCTTCCGAATAGCTTCATCGATGTTGGTGAGTGCATTCAGCAGGTTCTCGTCCTGCTGCCTGAAAGAGCTCAGCAGGTCGTCGATGCGGAGTTGATTGAGGTAGTTCACCCATGAAGCGACTGCCTGCTCCTGATTGCTCCTGACCAACTTCGGCAGGTCATTCACCAGTCGCATCCCGCTCTATGCGCGTGTTCAGCAGTGCTGCACACGACTTCGTATCGTTCACGAGGACGCCGAGTTTTTGCTGCTGGGAATCGGAGAGGGAACGAAAGTCGGCGCCAAAGTACGGCAGTGCTTCGCCGTAGCACTTCACCAGCTCTAGGCGAAGCGTGGTGGTCTTCTGGAGGAGGTCGGCGATCTTTGCATCATCGCTTTTGACGGCCGCGGTGTTGCGCTTTACAGCAGCAAGCGCCTCCTGCTTTGCCGCGAGATTGTCGAACTTCTTTTTTGCGAACAGCGCGATTGAGGCGAGGAGGGTTGCTCCTGCGACGGTCCAACCGACGGGGCCGGCCAACGCCAGTAATGCGCCTCCTGCCGCGGTGCCTCCACCTCCGGCAGCCAATGCTCCGCCTCCAAGCCATGCAAGAGCAGCGTTGCTAGCAGCGGCTCCGGAGAGAGCGGAGATGGCGGTACCAGTCGAGGCAGTGCCGAAAGTGGTGGCGACCCACATCGCGGCCGTCGGCGCAACGCTCGCGACTGCAGCTCCCGCGGCAAACCCAGCGCCGGCACCGGCAGCAGACCGCTGAGCAGCTTCCAGGTCTTTCCGGGCGAACTCCTCCGCATCCAGGAACTTGGCCTTGTAATCCCCAATCTCGCCGAAGGACGTCTCGAACGATTTCGGGGTGTTGGCGATGCTGTTCACCAACACCTCGACGAACTCGATAAGGTCGGCTGACCGTTCGCGCTGGCGCAGGAGCGAAAGCCCTTTGTCGCTCATCGCAGCGAAGGCCGCGTTGTACTCCGCTATGGCCTCCTCGTAGGCGTCCGGCGTCTTCGTTGCCATTTTATCGACCGTGTCTTTGGCGGCTTCCCTGACGCTGTCAATCTGCTCGATGAGCTGCGTCGACGCGCTTCGAAAGACCTTGCCAATGCCCTCTATGGCCTTGTTCACGTCGACTTGTTCAGCCATCGTCTTTCCCCAACTCGATTTCGGTTTGCTTCCGAAAAAAGATTATCGACTGCCGCTGACAAAAATGGACCTTCTGTCCCGCCAGCTACCAGGTCCTGTGTGTAAGTCAGGTACCAGTAGTGCGCTCAAACACTGGCCGAGCCCGTGAGAGAGTATGCCTATGGGGATGAATGAACAAGAGGGTGTGCAGGGCCTCTTCCTAGTCGGCGGACGCATCAAATCGAAAGTCACATCGGCGGACCGGCATATTCTTCAGGACCACCTTTCGAACCTGTTGCAGGTTCATAACCTAGTGGTTCTTCTTGGGTCGGGAGCGTCGTTTCACCTGGGGTCACCGCAGACTCGCAACCTGAATAACGAGAAGGTTGTCGAGTTGATCGGAAACGCGGGGGGAAGTGTGAACGATGCCGATAGGGCGCTACTCAAGCTGGTCAACCCAGGGGACAACGGTGATCTCGAACGCCTTTTGAACGCTCTGCAGTTGGCTTCAGCGTTAGCTATCCATACTCAAGGAGGGACGGTTACCCTCGGCGAAGGCGCGGCTGCTAAGACTTTCAACGTCGATGCTCTCGAAGCACTACGGCATAAGATCGGTTCCGCACTTGTTGAAGCGTGCAAGCTCCCAGGAAAAGCGGACGATGTCGACGAGGATTACCGGTCCGACCCATTACGGGCCCACCGGACGTTTATCTCCCGGATGGTTCGATCGCGGCGTTCCAATCTACCTCGTCCCAGGATCTTTACAACCAACTACGATCTGGTCATTGAGCGAGCCTTAGATGAACTCGGATATCCATACGTCGACGGCTTCAGTGGGACTGTGGAACGAAGACTCAATTTGTCCTTCTATGGGCTCGATTTTCACCGGATAGACACGAGTACGCAGAAAGTCATCGCCCGGGCCGACGGTGCTCTCTACGTCCATAAGATTCACGGCAGTTTGAACTGGCGTGCCAGAACGGAACGAGACCGTATTACTGGTGTCGAATCACTGGAAGTGCACCAAGTTGCAGACGGCGCCCCCTCAGGTGATGACCGGGTTCTTATCTACCCGACCACCGCAAAAGAAGGTGACACACTCGCTTTTCCATACTCCGACCTAATGCGGCAGTTAGGCGATTCGGTTCAGCAGGACGATACCGCCATCCTTGCGGTTGGATACGGTTTTGCGGATCCCCATATCAATCGGATTCTGTTGCGTAGCCTGGCAGTTAACCCAGCCCTGAATGTGCTGGTAGTCGACCCGTTCGCCGTGCTGGAACCTTCGGTGATGGCAGAAATACTGGGATCCGATGACGTAGTCGGTAAGCGTCTCGACGCTGATGGCCGCAAGACGAAGGGGACGGCAGTATCGGCACTTGCCCAGGCTGCCGACGCAAGAATCGCGGTACTTACAGGTGATGCGGGAAAATTCACCGTCTTTGCAGACCTTATGCCGGATCCCTCACTGGGCGACGCGGTGGCATCCCCTCGAACGGTTTCCGAGCTTATCGAATCATTAGAGCTCATTGGCCGGAAGACGACCGCGAAAACTCTAGCGGAGGACGGTTTCAGTGCCTGAAGTAGGCGTCATAGGACGCGTAACCGCAGTTCAGAGCACCACGCTCCGGGTCGCGCTGGATGTCGGCGCGAAAGGCTTTACCAAGGTAGGGCCGGACGGCCTCCATACTGTCGGTGTCGTAAACTCCTATGTCACTGTGCCGGCGGGGGCCCATAAGGTCGTGGCTATCGTGACCGGCGTTTATATCAGCCGACGAATAGAACCCAGCGGCGAGTCAGTTGTCCGCAGCGAAGACGACCAGAGCGCGTACGAACTTGAGGCAGCCGTGGTCGGACGGTTCGAAGGTGGGGCATTCAAGTCAGGACTAACTGGATACCCGCCTTTACACGCTCCCGTAAACTCGGCGACGCCAAACGAGGTGAAAAGTATCTTCTTACCTCGTGATGTCCCCGCGCTCCGCCTCGGAACTTCGACGGTGGCGGCCGACCAAGACGTTCACCTAGACGCAAATTTACTCCTTGGACACCATTGCGCAGTGGTTGGGTCTACGGGATCAGGAAAGTCATGCACTGTTATGGCAATAATCGACGGCCTGCTTGACCGACCAATTCCTAACGGTCACATCGTCATATTCGACGTCAACGGAGAGTACGCCCAATCGTTCCGTGATGACTCTACGCGCGGGCGATCTACCCGCACTCTGGTACTGGGGCCGTCTCTGGGAGCATCGGACGGCCTGTTCCTGCCACATTGGTTTATGAATAGCGAAGAGAACCTTGCGCTGTTCCGTGCCGGTGAAGGAGTTCAAGCCCCGATTCTGCAGCGTTCGATTGCGGACGCACGGGCGAGCAAATCCGATGGGCGCTCTGACGTCAACAGATTGCTGGCAGTCCGTAGCTCCATCACCATTATCGAGGGACTTTACGCAGATAAGCAGGCCGAATTGCGAGTCTCCCAGCAACTATCCGCGCTCGAGGCACTGTTCCAATTACAAGCTCAAAATTCAGGTCCGTGCAGTGCCCAGTGGACCGCAATGCTGAGCCTGGTGCGTGAAACGGTCAGGCAAGGCAACATCCGGCCGCAGCCGTGGACGCCGCTTGATGCACAGCAGATCGTCTCCCTCAACACTCTCTTCGACGGGCTTCGTGCTCAGATTTCTCAGGCGATCAGCGCTCTCAATCTTGGCAGTGAGAAGGCCTCGCCTGACTTCGATGCACCGATCTACTACTCGCTGCAGGAACTCTGTGATTTCTTCCTGCCAAACCGCGTCACCATGGAACAAGCGGGCGACAATCGCATCGCCGCGTATGTCGCAACCCTACAGATGCGGCTAAGCCGGCTCCTCGCAGATGGGCGTTATGACTTCATGTCGCGGGTAGAAAACCACTACGACCCGTTGGGCTCATACCTGAGGATGCTGATGGGGGCGGACCCCCGACAGGAAGGGGATGACTCCGACTGGCCAGGGGCAAAACTCTATGAAGAACAATCGGCCAACCACAATGATGGCCCGTCTGTCACCATCTTCGATCTGAGCCTGGTCGCTAGTGACGTCTTGGAGAATGTCACCGCGCTGCTGGGAAGAATCCTGTTCGACTTCGCTGTTAGAAGCGATCCACGGGCCGAGCATCCAATCTTGCTCGTACTCGAAGAGGCGCACCGATTTGTCCCCGCACGCAGCGAATCGAACAGCGCAGGAGGCCGGTCCGCTTCTGTATTCGAACGGATCGCTAAGGAAGGCCGCAAATTTGGACTGTCCCTGTTGTTGGCAAGCCAGCGTCCCAGTGAACTTAGTGAAACGGTAGTCGCACAGTGCGGGACAGTAATCGCGCACCGCTTGACGCATGAGGCTGACCAAAACTTGCTACGCCATGCGACGTCGCTCAGCTCAAGATCTCTTCTGGATCAGCTTCCTAGCCTCGCGCAGCAACATGCCTTGGTAACCGGAGTAAGCACCGGCGTGCCCGCGGCTGTTCGAATCCGCGATATCCAAAACGCTCCAAAGAGCAACGATCCAGACTTCATCAATAGGTGGGCTGATAAGCAGAGACTTAGCCAACTGCCAGCACACATTGATCGCGTTGTCGAGAATTGGATTGGACTTCCGGACCGGCAGTAGGCCGACGCTCGGGCCCGCAGTCAAGAGATGGACTCCTTGATACAAGGACATACCGGCGGCACAGCTGCTGCGCGACGCGCCACCAGCGTTGCTCCACACCGACTCCTCTCCCCGGCCCCGTTTCGCCGTCGCCAGCCGCCATTCAGCCAGGCATTCACTTGAGCCTGCTAAACCGACTGTTGATGAAGTAGTTCGCCCAACCGAGGGTGCAGCCCTATTTGAAGAAAGTTGACTATCTATGGCGCAGTACGGGATACAGCCCGGCGACCGAGGGACCCTGATGACACACTGGAGTGAAGATGGACTCATTGAGGGGCGCTTCATTCCCAAAGAAGCTCCCTCCCCCGCAAGCGGAGCGGCGCAGTTCCTGTCGGACGGTGGGGTTACACTCGTCAACGTCAGTCCATCTGAGCGCCAAATGACAATCTACCCAACCGATACCCGGCCTCATAGCGAAAGTTTTTTGGGTCCGAAGTACTCCAAAATCCGGGCCATAGTCATGCCAGCGGATGTAGACCCGCATGTTGAGGTTGCAGACATACTAGACACGTTGCCAGCCGGTTTCATTAGTGACCCGGAGTACGGCCTTGGGCTCACGAAAGAGTGCGATGTACTTGTAAACCTCATTGAGGAGTCGACTAACTGCACCGCGATAGAGTTCATCAGCTCGGGTGATTCTAAGGTGGAACAGAATACGTTCTTCATCAGCTTCGCCAGGTTCAGCTCGCTAAGAAGAGACTTAGCTAGCATCAAGAGTCGTGGTGACCACGGGATTCGCCGTGTGAAGGAGACACATGTTCACAATTCGCTGGCCGGATTGCTCGGCCTAAAACCGCGACAGCTTACTCTCGGTGTACTGACTACGTCGAAGTGGATGACCAAGGTCGCTGCCGGTGAGGAGCCGCTCAACATCGAGGAACAGGACACGCTTCTCGATGCAACGACCAAGCATGCGGCACAGATAGCGTCGGTGGCTCCTGAAAAAATGGTGCGACTTCAGCGTGACATTAACCTGGTGAATCTGGAGCGACTCATAGGAGCGTACGATACAGCCCTGCAGCATCGGCACAATGAGAACTGGTGGCAGAAATTCTTTGAAGAAAACGTCTTTGTCCTACAACTCTTGTTCGGCGGCCCTACGGCGTTCGTAGGCGCGCAAGTGCCAATAGGCGACGGCGCCAAAGTGGCTAAAGGCAAGAAAATTGCCGACTATTTATTCAAGAACGCATTAACTAATAACGCGGCCCTGGTTGAGATCAAGAAGCCAACCACGAAGCTTATGAAAAAGAGACCATATCGGCATGGGGTTTATGGTGTGCAGTCTGAAATCGCCGAGGCGGTAACCCAGGTGCTTGATCAGGCGCTTCAGTTAACGCGCTATGAGACAGCAACCAAAGAGCGGACGGGCGATGCGACCTGGGCAAGCAATGCCCCTCGCTGCTTTGTTGTTGCCGGACACGCCTCCAAAGAACTCACTACTGATGACAGGAAGAAGTCGTTTGATTTGTACCGTGAGTACTTGTCGAACGTTCGCATCGTGACATACGACGAGGTTTTGGGGCAGTTGGAAGCCCTTCGCGACTTCCTTTCCTTGGAAGGTTCTATTGAGTCGAAAGCGGGCTTGACTCCAACAGTCTGACATCGGGGGCCGGCGCGATCCTTGGACGCGTCCGAAGAAGACTAGTCAAGGCTGCCCGCGCCCAGCTTCCGAACGATGGTCCTGCCACTACCTGCAGTCAGCGGGCAGGTCGCAGTGTCCCGAGAAACCTTGAAGGTGAACCTGCAAGATTTGCTACCGGTAATGCCCGCTTCTCTACCTCCCGCTTGCCATCAAGACTCGCAACTAACGGCGCAGGGTTCTCGATCGCGACGTCTACCTACTCAATGGCAGTACCACTCCCCTACTCGCCAGCCTTACAGAATCGCCATTATCGGCGTTTCAG
The DNA here is from genome assembly GCF_054888995.1 of Arthrobacter sp. MMS24-T111. Lineage (NCBI taxonomy): Bacteria > Bacillati > Actinomycetota > Actinomycetes > Micrococcales > Micrococcaceae > Arthrobacter > Arthrobacter sp. MMS24-T111. The sequence continues at coordinate 73,117 of NZ_JBTZRO010000002.1, forward strand.
AGCGCATACGCTCAGAAGGCCCGATGGACGCGGATGCCCGAAAGCCGTGCAGCCCTCAGCGTCACCACTACCCCGGCCACATGGCGTCCCCCGAGATATAAGTGCTCACCCGGAATACTTTGTAGCGGATTTTCGTAAAGCCTTGCAGACTCTTCCGACGTCAGGTGGAGAGGCTGGTGTGATTAGCCGTGCTCCGGCACTTTCTAACCTTTTGAAACCTCGTAATGAAAGCCATCACGGTCTTCCGCCGCCCAGGCTTCGTAGAACTCGGCCTTTTCGAATAGCCTGCGTTGTTGGGCCGGGGCAGTCAGCCAGAGGATGCTGCCGTCCTCGGTGACCGCGTCCACGTGCCCGGTACACACGGGGAAGCCCTGCTGCCGGATTTCGACGCGCGCGCCTGGAAGGATCGTCCAGTCTGTAATGCGTCTCAGATTTGTAGACACTTCGTATCCTGTTCCAAGACGTGCCATGCACCCTTGAAGCCGGGTGCATGGCACGTCTACTCATGGCTGAATCAGCCTGGAAGAGCGGCTCCCGCTGGGGCTAAATCGCCGACCAGCCGCCATCGGAGGCCAGAATGGCGCCATTGAGGTTGGTGCCGTCGTCGCTGAGCAGGAAGGTGATGGACGCAGCCAACTGCGCGGCGCTTGCCGGCGTGGGGATATTGGCCTGCATGAGCGGGACGAGGCGTTCAGTGGCCAGTTGGGATCCGAAGTTCGCCACGATGCCGGTGAGGGTGGGCCCGGGAGCCACGGCATTAAAGCGCAGACCTTGGGGGCCGTACATCACCGCTGAATTTTTGGTCAGGCCAACGACGGCGTGCTTAGAGGCCGTGTAGGCGGCCCCGGCGGCTGAGCCGCGGATGCCGGCCTCGGAGGAAACGTTCACCACGGAGCCTGTGCCGGCTTCCAGCATCAGCGGCACCACGGCGCGGGTCAGGCGCATGAGGGCGGTGACGTTAATCCGGAAGACGCGGTCCCAAAGTTCGTCGTCCACCTCGTGGAGGGGGGCGAAGTTGTCCATGATTCCGGCGACGTTGGCCAGCGCGTCGATGCGTCCGCCCGCAGCCGAAACGATAGCGGCCACGGTTTCTTCCGTGGAGATGTCGCCGGCGACGGGTACCAGGTCCAGGCCGCTGTTTTCTTCCACCAGGGCATCAAGGCGTTCCTTGCTGATGTCGGCGGCGATGACCTGGCCGCCCTCCCTGGCAATGCGCAGGGCGGTCGCCTGCCCAATCCCTGACGCTGCGCCGGTCACGACGACTGTCTTTCCTGCGAACCGGTTGTTGGTGATGGTTTCCTGCCACGTGGCTTCGTTGCCCATGTTGTCCTTTCAGACGCTAAACAATGATGCCATCCACCATACGACACGCTGTGTCATTATGGAAGGGTGAATACTGGTGAGATGCTTTCGAATGACATGGTCACCACTGCCCGCCCTGCTGGACGGCCCGTGAGCATCGACCCCGAGGCGGTTGCCACACTTGCCCTGCGAATGTTTGCCGAGCGTGGGTACGAGCAGACCTCGATGGAAGACATCGCGCGCGAGGCTGGGGTAGGGCGTAAAAGCCTGTACCGCCATTTCGCCAACAAAGCGGACCTGGTATGGGGTGGAATGGGACCGGTAATAGAAGCCTCCGCTGCCGCCTTCGAGTCAGCCCCTGCAAATTCCCGGTCCGGAAACGCGATTCTGGACGGACTCCGGGAAATCGTGATTACCGGTATTGCTGCCCTCCCGGACCTCGACGTGACCCGAGGAAGGCTTCGATTGATCTCCGAACACCCCGAACTGATGGGCCGAAGCCAGGATTTTTTGAGAACTCGTCGTCAGCAGACCCTCTCCTACCTCGCTGCGGGGGGCATTCCTGATGACACCGCCCGGTACCTGTGCGCCGCCCTTACCGGGGCATCATTTGAAGCTTGGCTGCAATGGGCGGCTGGTGATGACGCCGACCCGGTCCCCTACCTTCGGCGGGCCCTTGCGGTCCTCCAGCTGGGTTAATTCCGCATCTTCTCCTTCCTACTTGGGTTGACGAGCCACCCGGACGAGAATGACAGGGTGGTGCCCTTTCTAGTTTTTCCCTTGGCAACTGGAATGTGGGTTGAGCGTTGATGGTGTACTCGTCGTGCCGCGACTGGTCATCGGTGGCGCTCCCGGACGAATCAGTAAGGGACGGCTGGGTGCGCCCGAACTGTGTAGAGTCCCGGCCCGGTTTGCGTGATCAAGATCCCTATCTGGTGACGGTCAGCTGCATCCGTCACCGCCACGATCGCCTTGCTGATGGCACCGTTGACCCGAGAGGGATCTTCCACCCTGACTTCGACCATCCCTGGTGACGGATGCAACGCTTCTTGGAGAGGCTGGTCAATATCTCTGGCTTTCAAATGACGTCGCTGCCCATGCAGTTCAGGAAATCCATGCGCTGGGTTTGACGGCTTCAACGCTGAATGCTGCGGGTGTTGTCGGACCATTGGCGCTGAAGCTTGCCCGAATGGCGTCGAGGGTGCGAAACACGGCAATAGTGTCCGACGCCGTATGTTCGGGATGTTCCCGAAGGCCGCTTTGAACAGCCTTTGCCACCGAGCGGATCATGGGGAGGTATCCGTTGCCTTCACGTGGCAAGCGCACCTTTTCTGGATTGGTGAACAGGTCCACGCCTGCTCCTGTGGCGTGGATGTCGAGGTCCGTCGTGAACCAGAACGGCGCAGGTAGGGTTATCCAACCTCCGGTGCCGCTCACTGACGCCGATGGGTCAGAGAATTCCGTCATGCCGCTAACGCACTGTGCAAAGCGGCCGGCCGAAAATTCAAGTGTGTAGTGCTGAGCTTCGTCCACTCCGTTCTCTCGAACCATGCCACTGGCTTGCACTGACTCGGGTGTCCCTAGCATGCAATGCGCGAGTGTTACCGGATAGATGCCCTGGTCCAGGAGCGATCCTGGACTGCGCCGAGGATCCCAACGGCTGGTTCCCATGGATTCCGGGAAAGGAAAAGAGAATGCTGCACGAACGTTGCGAACCTCACCAATACGGCCGCCCTCCACTTCGGAGCGAAGCCGACGGAAGGCAGGATTGAACTTCATCCACATCGCTTCCATCAGGAATACCTCCTGCGCTTTGGCAATCTCGAAGAGTTCAATCACTTCAGCTTCGGTAAGTGCCATCGGCTTTTCGACGAGAACATGCTTTCCAGCCTGCAACGCCTGCTCTACGATCCCGCGGTGGGTCGCGAAGGGGGTTGCAACGTAAAGTACGTCCACCCCGTCATCCGCCAGTATGAGATCCAGATTGGCAGTGGAATGAGGGACGGAAAATTCGGCCGCAAAATTGGCGGCCTTCGTCGCGTCCCTGCTGTGAACTACAGCTATCTCCACGCCATCGCACAAGGACAGGTCCTGCACGAACGTCCGCGAGATGGCGCCTGTGCCTATAACTGCCCACCGCTGCAAACCTGTCATGGTGTTTCCTTTCGCTTCTGGTCGATTTCCCGGTGATCGCGCTTTTCTCGCTGCCGGGGCATCAGAGACTGTTCCGACACGAACGGAACCAAGCCTTGTGATTTTCAGCGGAAGCGCCCAAGCACACGGCATTCGCGGAAGCCTTTGGCAGAGTGTCACATTCTCAGGACGAGTCGAGGTCCTTGCAACGCACCCTTGAGTCCGGGGTCCGGGGCAACACGCACAGACTTTCCCCAGCTATAACTACTCCCCCGGCAAGAGAACGAAATTAAAGAGTCTCACGTGATACCGAGTGATTGAAAGCGTAGGGGTATCGCGCGATACACGCAACCCGCTATTTGGCCTATTTCCAAACAAGCTGTGAGAAAATGACCGCATGCTACAACGGACGATGCGTTCCAAGCCGGCCACGGCTGCCGACGTTGCCGAACGTGCCGGTGTTTCCCGAGCCACTGTCAGCCATATCCTCAACGGGAGGGAGGGCCGGTTTCCCGAAGAGACACGAGCGAAAGTTCGGATGGCCGCAGCAGAGCTGGACTACCTTCCCTCGCCCGCCGGCCGGAGTTTGGTCAAGGGGCACAGCGACACCATAGTTCTCCTCGCACCAAATACGACCCTCGAGGCCAACCTCCAGGAGGCGCTGGAACAGTTGGCCGAGAAATTCGATGATGCCGGCGTCAACGTAGTGATGCGTTTTGTCGGCCCTGACCCAGAGACAACGGCTACATCGATCCTCAAGCTCCGCCCCATGGCAGTCGTGGATCTCGGATCACTGCCACGGACCGCCAGGGAACGCCTGGCAGCGAATGGTGTGCCTACTGTCCCAGACATGGACCGGGGGATCCTCGCAAACGGCATGCCAACAGATTTCGCCATCGCAGAGTTACAGGTAGCTGAGCTGACAAAGAACGGTCCCCGCCAAATCGTCTATGCAGGACTCGATAATGGAAGGCCTGATCCCTTTGGTGATCGCAGGACGACTGGCCTTACGGAAGCCTGTGAACGACGCGGCATCCCGAAGCCGCAGCGCATCGTCGTCCCGATGGAGATCGCAGGGGCAATTACTGCCCTTCGCGGAGTCCAGAAAGAAATTCCAGTCGCTATAGCCGCCTACAATGACTCGGTGGCCCTGGCTGTGCTGAGTGCAGCGGAGAAGCTTGGGCTCTCCGTACCGGATCAAATTTCGGTTGTGGGCGTTGACCGAAGCGAGCTAGGTCAGCTATGGCGCCCCCGCCTCACTTCGATCGTGGTCGACATGAGGGGACTCATCGATCTGGCCGTGGCCCAGTTTACGGCGGCCATCAAAGGAGAAAAATTGCCTTCCTCAAATGGCAACGACCTCGCCCTGAGCCTGCACCCCGGCGAATCAAGTTGAGACGGGGCGGACATCTCCGGTCACATTAACCACGCCGAATAGTGGAGCATTCAGCGGCCACTGCGAATCGGGGATTAACGCCGAGAAATGCATACCGGCGAGGCGGTCCGCCTGTGTCCTCCTCGGCAAGCACTTCCAGGCACAGGGAAATGTCCGCAGCATAAAAGATTCCGATCCCGGCTCAGGAGCATGCCTGCGAGTAGCGCGATCAGCTTGCGGCATAGAGCAGGCCGGCAGGAATGATGAACGTCTGGGCCTGGGCCTGTCTGACAGGACACCGCTTATCGCTGCGCACCCAACGGATCGGGCAGCCCCGAAATGGCAGTCGGGCCGCGGAGATAACTGATTAGAGCGCGGGGCTTCGCTGCGATCAAGAGTCCGAAACTGAACGCTGTGGCCGTTACCGGCGAGTACCGAAATCAATCTCACCTTGTCTTGGACGAGGCCTCCCGGCCTCAGGCGTCATTGTAAACACGCGAACAGGAGTATGACGACCGCACCGAAGGCGTCAGGAATCCTGAAGAGCGGCACGTGGGAACTGCGGTGTATCCTCCGGCAGCCTCTTGACTATGCACCGGGGGTAGCGGGGGTCCCCACGTGCGCCTGTGCCGGATTCTTGCGGGCGGAATCCACAAAGAGAAGAGCGCCTTGCACCCGAAGCCGGCGCACGAGCGGAGGCTTAACGATCTTCGAGGACTTGACTAAAAATAGCCTCTAGACGCAGGTACCACGTGTGCCCTACTGTAGGTATCGCGTGGTACGTGAGCGCACTCACAGAACGCACCTTACTGAGTGTCCATGGCAGTCTCGGCCGAGCCTCAGGACATCCATGGATTTACAGCAGCTCCCTCATTGACAAGGAAGTCTTCATGAAGACGAGAAATTGGGCTCGCGCCGCCGCTGTTGCGGTTGCGGCAAGTCTCACGCTCACCGCTTGCACAGGTTCGACCGGCACATCCGGAACAGACGGGCAGGAAGGCCCGCAGACCCTCCGCCTGTCTCTGTCGGCCCCGCCGTCGAACTTCCAGGTCGGCAACTGGTCCGGTGGCGACGCCACACTGTTCATGTCGGCCTATGACTCCATCATCCACCGCGCCGTGGATGGGAAACTTGTACCGGGCATCGCCACATCCTGGCAGTACAACGAAGACCGGACACAACTGACCTTGAGCATCCGGGAGGGTATGAAGTTCACCAGTGGGCATCCGGTCGACGCGGCAGCCGTCGCTGCGTCAGTTGAAGCAGCCCGTGTCGGGGCCTCAACCAAGGAGAACTTTGCCTTAATTTCCAAGGTAGAAGCGACTGATAACTCCACGGTGGTCATCTCTCTTTCGGCTCCGGATGCAGCGTTCCTGCCTTCTTTGTCTGGAACGGGCGGAGTTGTCGGAGATCCTGATTCGTTGACGGCCGAGGACGCCAAGCTTTGGCCGGTCGGATCCGGCCCCTACGCCCTCTCAAAGGATGAGTCCACGGTAGGTTCCCGCTACGTCCTGAAGAAGAACGCTGACTATTGGAACGCGGACGCATTTCCCTACCAAACTGTTGACGTCCAGATCATGCAGGACCCGACTGCCGCCCAGAACGCAGTTTTGTCCGGGCAACTTGATTACACGGGTCTTAGCTCGCTGGATGCCAAAGCGCAATTCCCGGCGGACCGTTTTACGGTTGGTGAAGGAAAGCCGTCTACTGTCGCCGCTCTCTGGCTTGTAGACCGGGAAGGCAAAATCGTTCCGGCCCTCAAAGACGCTCGGGTACGGCAGGCAATAAACCTCGCCATCGACAGACAGGGCATCGCCACCAAACTGAATCCCGGCACCAAAACGCCGACAAACCAGCTGTTCAGCGGGCAAGGCGACGCCTACAGCAAAGACTTGGAAACAAAGACCCCGTACGACGTGGAACGGGCCAAGAAGCTGCTCGCTGAGGCCGGCTATGCAGATGGCTTCGCTGTCACCATGCCCAGCGTCACCGGCGTCACTACGGCATTTGAGTCAGTTATCCAGCAGTCACTGAGCGACATCGGCGTGAAAGTGACGTGGGAATCTGTGCCCTTCCAGCAGTTCTATCAGAAGGTCTTTGGCGGCAGTTACGGCATGTTCTTTATGTACAACGGCCTCAGCGGCTCGGATGCCCAGGACTACAACGCCTCCAAGTCAGGTATTTTCAATCCCTTTAAGTACACAACACCGGAGCTTGACAAACTTGAGGCCGCTGCCAATGCAGCGCCCGAGGATAAGCAGGGGGAAGCGTTCCGGGCGATCAACGAGTACTGGGTGAATGATTCCTGGGCTGTCCCGATCAGCGACATCGGCGGCTTCTATGTCACCCCCAAAACCGTCAAGTACACCCCGCCGGTTCAGTTCGGTATGGGTGTCGAGCCCTTCCAACCCGCTGGCAACGGCTAGCCATATCCACTGTGGTGCGGGGGCTTCGGCTCCCGCACGCAGACTTCGGAGATTTTTGTGCTCACTTTCCTGTTTCGACGAATTGGCGAGGGAATCCTCCTGGTCTTCATCGTCACCGCCATCACCTTTTTTCTGACCTTCGGCGCCAACATCCCGGTCGCGCTGAACATTCTGGGGCCAAACGCAACCATTGACCAAATCACTATTCTTGAACGGAAACTCGGTCTCGACCGCCCCATCCTTGAGCAGTACTGGAGCTGGGTAACCCACGCCTTGCAGGGAGATCTGGGGCGGTCGTATTTCAGCCAGTGAACCGGTCGCCCACGCTATGGCCGGTCGCCTGCCGGTTACGTTGTCGATCGTGCTGCTCGCCTGCATCATCACCATCCTGATCAGTCTGGTTCTCGGCGTTACGTCCGCAGCCCGCGGCGGCCTTCTCGACTCAATCCTCCAGGGAATCACCACCTTGTCATTCATCTTTCCTGGAATCATCCTCGGCATCGGAATGGTGTACCTGTTCGCCATCACCTTGAAACTGGTACCGGCCGTAGGCTTCGTAGCGTTTTCGCAATCACCGATGGGATGGTTCGCGTCGGTTATCCTTCCCGCAGTGCTCCTGTCCATCGGCGGCATCGCCGCCCTCGCCTCGCAGATCCGTGGCTCGCTGATCGACGAACTGAACCGCGACTACATCCGGACCCTCCGCAGCCGCGGGGTCTCCGAGAGAGCTATCCTTCTCAAACACGCGATGCGGAACGCAGCCAGCCCCTCGCTCACGACCTTTTCGCTGCAGTTCATCACACTGTTCGGAGCGTCGTTGTTCATCGAGAAAATCTTTGCCATTCCCGGCTACGGCACGTACGGCTTTACTGCAACCCTCCAAGGAGATCTGCCGGCGATGCTCGGCGTAACCCTGTTCGGCGTCGGCCTGGTGGTTGTGGTCAACCTCGTCGTCGATGTCCTGAACGGATGGCTCAACCCTAAGGCGAGAACGTCATGACTATTCCAGATCCTGAAACCATCACCCTGGCCAGCGTGCCGGAGGCGAAGCGCCGAGCAGGTGCCTTCCGACGGCTTCTGACCAAGCCGCTCGGGCTGTTCTCCCTCGTAGCACTCGCCATACTTGCCATTCTTGCCGTGCTCGAACCGGTGCTCAGCACCCATGATCCCGCCTTCAGCTCTCTCCAGCACGTCAATGCTCGGGCGGGCACCCCGGGCTGGCCGTTGGGAGCGGATCAGAATGGCCGCGACCTCTGGGCCCGCTCGCTTGCCTCGCTGCAGGTCTCCTTTATCTCCGCCCTGATTGGTGCAGGCATGGCCCTTGGCATAGGTACATTATTCGGTCTGGTGGCAGGCTATGTCGGCAACAGAACAGATTCGATCATCTCCTGGGCGTTCAACCTGCTCATGACCTTTCCCGCGCTGGTGCTCGTGATGGTGCTCTACCCGGTGATGGGATCCTCATACCAGGGAATGATGTTGGTATTTGGTTTCTTCCTGTCGCCAAACATCTTCCGGCTGGTTCGCAACCTGGTAGTCGGAGTCCGAAACGAACTCTACGTCGACGCGGCCAAGGTCTCGGGGCTTTCCACGTGGCGTATCTTGTCCCGGCACGTCTTCTATGCTGTCCGCGGACCGATCATCATTTCGGCTGCCTTTATGGCAAGTGCCGCGATCGGCGTACAAGCGGGGCTCGCCTTTCTCGGCTTTGGATCGTCAACCACGCCAAGCTTCGGTGCTATGACAAGCGACGCGTTCCTCAACATCTACACCCGTCCGGAGCAGATGGTGTGGCCTGCAGTCTTCCTCGGATTGCTTTCGGGTGGGCTCGTGCTCCTTGGAAACGCCTATCGTGATGCTCTGGCGGCACCCACCGCCCTGGCTAAGAAACGGGCGTTCCGCAAGACACCCGACGCAGAAGATGCAACACAAATATCGGCTCCAGTTGCCCCAGCTCGCAGCATCCCCGGCGGACTTCTGGCCGTCCGAAATTTGCGGGTGAAGTACCCACAGCCAGATGGAAGCGTCAAAGCAGTGGTGAAAAGCGTTTCCCTCGACGTCAGGCCCGGCGAGATTGTCGGTCTGGTGGGCGAATCAGGTTCGGGTAAAACCCAAACCGCATTCGCCATTCTCGGATTGCTCCCCAAGGAGGCAAAAATCAACGCCGACGTCATGGAGGTAGCCGGAGAACCTTTGCTCGGCAAAGACCGCAAGGCGATGCGAAAAGTCCGGGCCGGTGTCGTGGCCTACATACCGCAGGAACCAATGGCAAACCTGGATCCCTCCTTCACCATCGGCAGCCAGCTCGTCGAACCGTTGAAGGACCGCATGTCCCGCAAAGAGGCAAAACAAACTGTTCTCGGATTGCTGGGACGGGTTGGAATCGCCGACCCGCAGCGTACTTTCAAGTCCTATCCCCATCAGATCTCTGGTGGCATGGCGCAGAGGGTGCTCATCGCAGGTGCCGTTGCAAGCCGCCCGAAGCTGCTGATCGCAGATGAACCCACAACAGCCCTGGACGTAACGGTGCAAGCTGAGATCCTCGATCTGCTGCGGGATCTCCAAAATGAATATGGCATGGGAGTACTGCTTGTCACTCACAACTTCGGAGTGGTCGCGGACCTTTGCGACCGCGTCCTGGTCATGCGCGAAGGAGAGCTAGTCGAAGGGGGCGACTTACGCCAGATTTTCCATGCCCCGAGCCACGAATACACCAAGGAACTCATCGGGTCCATCCTCGATGAAGACACAGTGCGCAGCGACCTAATTCCAATTCCGGTTCACACGGCCGCCACCAAGGAGGGCAAGTGACAGATCTACTACAAATTTCCAACCTCAGGCTTAGCTACCCCAGCCGCGGGTTGCGGGGAACAGCTCCAGAAGTACTGCGCGACATATCGCTGACTATCGCCCCCGGAGAGACTCTCGGACTGGTTGGCGAATCGGGATCGGGGAAAACTACGCTCGGGCGTGCCGTACTTGGCCTGGCAAAACCAACCGCCGGCTCAATCCGCTTCGACGGCCGCGACATCACGCATCTGAGCCACCGTGCCCGTCGGCCTCTCGCCCGCGATATTCAGGTGGTCTTTCAAGACCCATATACGTCGCTGAACCCGGCGCTGCAGATCGCCGACATCCTTTCCGAACCATTGATCGCCCAAGGAGTAGATCCGAGGAAAGCGCGCCGATCGGTCAGCAACCTCCTGGACCGGGTTGGCATGCCCAGCAACGCCGCGGAACGGTATCCGCGGGAGTTCAGCGGCGGCCAGCGTCAAAGGGTAGCAATCGCACGGGCACTTGCGCTAGAGCCGCGCCTCATCGTCTGCGACGAACCCGTTTCTGCACTGGATCTCACTACCCAGGCCCGTGCCTTGGATCTGTTCATCGAGCTGCAGCAGAGCACCGGAGTGGCCTACTTGTTCATCACTCACGACCTCGCAGTGGTGCGACACGTCAGCCATCGAGTAGCCGTCATGTATAAGGGAGAACTCGTCGAGACCGGGCCCACCGCTCAGGTGACCACTAATCCGAGCAACATCTATACCAAGAACCTGCTGCTTGCTGCGCCCACGGCTGACCCGGACCGCCAACGCCAACGCAGAGAGGCCCGCAAGCTGCTACGGGCCAGCGGAGTCCAACGAGCATGAGATTTACGCTGCCGTAGCTCCTCGCCCCCGAAGGCCAGGATTCCTAGAGAGCCAGATCCATGGCCAGGATCATCCCGATGTGGTCCTCCGGCCGCAACCAGCGCACGATCCCAGTGACTGGGGTTCTGTCGCGGGGCTTACTCTACGAAGAACGTGCCCGACGCTTAGTGCCGCTGCAATACATGATCGCAGGCGGGTTCGCACGCGAGGGGGCGGCCTGATCCTTCTCCTGCGCGTCAAGAGCGTGCGCTGACCGATGTGTGGGGGCCAGAGAGTTGCCGGCTCATCACTGGTTTGCCCACGAGCACGGCGGTCGTTCGAAACTCCCAATTTCAGTAGTAGTAGAGCGACCCCGGTCGCCCCGACCATCGCAAGCGAGGAACAGCAAGATGACTATGAAATCCTTCAACCGGGACTGGCGCGTCGCCCCGAAGATTAGCCCCTTTGCGCAGTTGCAGGGCGGCGCCGGGGAGGGCACGCCCGTGACCTTGCCGCACGACGCGATTCTGGCTCTGCCCCGAAGCGCGGGCGCACCGTCCGGTGGCCGCACCGCGTACTACCCCGGCGGCGCGTTCGAGTACCGCAAAAACTTCGACGTTCCCGAAGCCTGGCGCGGCAAACGGGTGTCCCTCCAGTTCGAGGGCGTCTACCGGGACGCGATGGTCTACGTAAACGGCACCTTCGCCGGTCAGCGGCCCTCCGGCTACTCGCCCTTCCGCGTGCCGCTGGACCCCTTCCTGCGGTACGGCGCCGAGAACATCATCAGGGTCGACGCGCGCGCACACGACGACTCGCGCTGGTACACCGGAGCGGGCATCTACCGGGACGTCAACCTTATTGTCACCGAACTGGTACACCTCGGACCGGTGCGGATCAGCACCCCGGACATCGACACCGGCCGCGCCGTCGTCGAGGTCGCGACGACGGTCGTCAATGAAAGCGTCGAGACCCGGACAGTCAGGGTCGGCTCCGAACTGCTCGACCAGGGCGGCGAACATATAACGGGTGGCTCCGCGCCCGTCACACTCCGCGCCGGCGCCTCCGCCGTCGTCCGTCAACGGCTCTATGTTGAGGCCCCTTCGCTGTGGAGCGTCGACAGTCCTGTGCTCTACACCGCGCGCACCGTGCTGGAGGACATCGCCGACGTCCTCGACGAGGAGGCGACGTGCTTCGGTATCCGTTCACTTCAGCTGGACCCTATACACGGTCTGCGGATCAATGGTGAGTCGGTGAAGCTGAGAGGCGCGTGCATCCACCATGACAACGGCCCCCTGGGCACGGCTACCATCGCGCGCGCTGAAGAGCGGCGGATCGAGTTGCTCAAGGAAGCAGGATTCAACGCGATACGCAGCTCACACAACCCAATGAGCCCCGCGATGCTGGATGCCTGCGACCGGCTCGGAATGCTGGTGATGGACGAAACATTCGATATGTGGACGGAGGGAAAATCTGCGTTCGACTACTCTTTGTCGTTCCCTGAGTGGTGGGAGCGCGACGTCGAGGCGCTGGTTGGGAAGGACTACAACCACCCTAGTGTCGTCTTCTACTCCATCGGCAACGAGATCTTCGAGACCGGCGACCCCCTCGGCTCCGAATGGGGACGCGTCCTCGCCGAGAAAGTCAACTCTCTGGACGGCACGCGCTTTGTCACCAACGGAATCAATCCATTCGTTTCCGTGCTCAGCGACGTCATGGGGATGATGCAGGAGAACGCGGGCGCGGCAAACGGCGACGGCGGTGTCAACGCAATCATGAACGCCGCCGACTTCATGGGCCAGATCAGCGCCGCACCGATGGTCACCGAGCGCACCGAGGCGTCTTTCGCCATGCTCGACGTTGCAGGCCTGAATTACGGCGAGGCCCGCTACGAACTGGACCGTGAACTGTTCCCCAACCGGCTGGTCATAGGCACTGAGACCTACCCGCCCCGAATCGCCCACAACTGGCACCTGGTCCAGAACAACCCGCGCGTCCTTGGGGACTTCACCTGGACGGGCTGGGATTACCTCGGCGAGGTCGGGGCAGGCCGTGTCAAGTACGCTGACGCCCCACCCGAATTTGAAGCGCCGTTCCCGTGGCTGTCCGCGCACACAGGCGACATTGACATCACCGGCCACCGCCGCCCGATCTCCTATTACCGCGAGATCGTCTTCGGCCTTCGGACCGAGCCGTACATCGCGGTGCTCCGTGCCGAGCACCACGGCCGGGATGTACTGCCCGGAATGTGGGCATGGAGTGACTCCGTAGCCAGCTGGAGCTGGGACATCCCGAACGGCGCCCCGATTGCCGTCGAGGTCTACACTGGCGGGGACGAGGTGGAACTGCTGCTCAACGGCCGATCGGTTGGCGTTTCGGCAACGGGAGCATCGAAGCAGTTCATCGCCGATTTCGACATCGCCTACGAGCCAGGAGAGCTCACTGCCGTCGCGTACAAGGACGGCGTGGAGCACGGGCGCACGGTGTTGCGTTCGGCGCAAGGGCAAACCCTGCTTACCGCTTTCGCCGACCGCAGCGAGCTGCGCGGAGACGACTCCGACCTCAGCTACATTGCCGTTGAACTCCGCGACGCCCAGGGGAATCTTGCCAGCGCCCGCGATGTACTCGTCGACGTGACCGTTGAGGGCCCGGGCGTACTCCAGGGCCTTGCGAGTGCCCGCCCGGACACCCAGGAGCGGTTCGATGCGCACCAGCGCACCACCTTCGATGGACGGGCGCTGGCCATTGTCAGGCCGACGAATCCAGGGACGATTACTGTGACGGTATCGGCCGAAGGCCTCGAACCGGTCATCCTCACACTGGAGGCACGCCTGCCGCACAAGGCTGCCGAGGCCTCGCCCGCCCAGCTTCTCACCAGCCCCTGACCCTTAGTTGACTGAGACAACCAGATCACCACTGATTTGCCAGTATCTCCACCGTAATTCACACTTTGAAAGGCTCGTGATGACTCTCTCCCGCTTTACCAAAGGATTTCTATGGGGGGCCTCCACTGCCCCACATCAGATTGAAGGGAACAACACCAACAGCGACTGGTGGGCCCGCGAAGGAACCACGCCGGGCATTGAGCCTAGCGGCGACGCTGTCGACAGCTACCACCGCTACCGGGAGGACATGCAACTCCTCGCAGATTCCGGATGCAACGCCTACCGGTTCGGAATCGAATGGGCGCGGATCGAACCTCGACAAGGCCAATTTTCGCTGGCGGCCCTGGCGCATTACCGGCGCATGATTGACACCGCCCGCGAGCTGGGGCTGGAGCCTGTCATCACGCTGCAGCACTTCACCGTCCCGCGCTGGTTCGCCGAAGAAGGCGGGTGGATGGCCGAGACGGCGATTGAACGCTTCGCAGCGTTCGTTAGGGCAGCCACGGACATCCTCGCCGGAGTGCAATGGGTCGTTACCATGAACGAGCCCAACATGCTCGCGATGATGGTGATGCTCGAAGATGACATGCGCACCGGCAAGCGCGCGGAATGGCAGAGCCCAACCGTCGAGGGCGAATACGACCGGGAGCGCATCGCCGCGAACCTGCCTTCGCCCCGCCCGGAATTCGGACGCCGCTTCGTCGAGGTCCACCACGCCGTCCGCGATATCGTCCGGGAACGTACGGGCGCCAAGGTCGGTTGGACCATCGCAAATCCCGCTCTCACCCCAACTGTCGGAAATGAAGTGAAGTTTGAGCAGGTCCGCTACGACCAGGAGGACCTGTACCTTGAGGGCTCAAAGGGAGACGACTTTGTAGGTGTCCAGGCTTATTCCACCCAGTCGGTTGACGCGAAGGGCATAGTCCCCCACCCGCCGCACCCCGACAACACTATGACCGGTGTCGCTTACCGCCCGGACGCCCTTGCGATGGCAGTCAAGCACGTCTGGGAGGTCAGCGGCCTACCGATGCTGATCACTGAAAACGGCATAGCCACGGCAGATGACACACGTCGAATTGCCTACATCGACGAAGCGCTGGCTGGCCTCTCCGGTGCCATTGAGGACGGGGCAGATGTTCGGGGATACCTCCATTGGAGCCTGCTCGATAACTACGAGTGGGGCCATTGGGACCCCACTTTCGGCCTCATCAGCGTTGACCGCACCACCTTCGAGCGATTCCCCAAACCCAGCCTCGCCCACTTGGGCGCAATCGCAAAGGCGAATGGAATCCTTTAGGACTCAGATGACACTCCACTGACAATCCAATAGCAACCGCGTCAGGTTTCTGAGCGTGCCGCCCAGCGCCCACTGTCCAGAAGCTGTGGGGAACCGGAAATGCGCGTGGAATCCTCACTTTGCTGCGTGCTCGGGGCACTGAAACCCTGACGACTGTTCCGGCCCCAATTCATTTCGCGGCAGCCATTGTCGTGCCACTGATTGAAGGCACCACAACCACTGGCTCCTGCGGACGTCTCCGCGATTTCTCGCTGGGTTTGGAATGTGTCACTGAACCAGCCGTGCTTTGACCCCTCCGCCCCAGTACGGATCTTCCTGGTGGGCATAACTTGAGAATAGGAGTACTGACATGACACAGCGGCGCATCAACGACTGGTGCTCTCTCAGCGGCGGGAGCGTTGAAATTCGACTACAGGGCACCGTAGTCAGCACCGGCATCGTAGACGCGGTCACCGAAGATGGAAGCATTCTTTGGATACACTCACCGGTCGAGGGCCGGCGGCTCTTCGAGAAAGCAGACTTATACCAAGTATGGGCCCTAGATGAACGAGCCGGATTTCACTACCGCATAAGCCGCGCCGAAACTGAAGCTCCAGCTCAATCTGGCGACAGCGTTGCGCCGGCAGGATCTGCCGCCCCTACCGTCAACTGCGGCCTGACCACTGCTCGGGTCCCAGCTGTGCATACAACACCCTCCGTTAACTGGGCACCGCAGGGCTGAACAAGGGCAAGGCCCGGAACAACATGGCTCGGGCAACCGGCGCGGCGAGGTCCGTGGACGGTGTCCTTGGACAAAGTCGGCGTCTCGGTGGACGCTGGCCAACTCCTCCTCTGGACCTTCATCGCAAACGCTGTCATCAACACCGTGGCCTTCATCCTGCCGCGAAGACAGATCTGATGCGGGGCGGACGGGAAGAAGAGACCGCAGACGCCACCACCTCATACCTCGGCGTCGGCACGGCAACCATCACCAAGTCAGCAACCTGGACCGGCCAGAAAATCGTCACGGTGATGCTCATGGCCAGCACCTTGGTGGGCGCTCACTCGCAGGAAGCGCTGGGGCCACATCGGCTGGAACGTCATCCTGCTCATCAGCGGCATCGTCACGTACATCACCATCCTGGAAACAGCCGGAGTCATCAAAGAAGTCGTCAACTCCGTCGCAGGCAACGGCACACCGCTCCTCGCCGTTCTCATGATGCTGGTCGCTCAGGCTTTGCATCAGCCTTCGCCTCCACCAACGCCATGTTCGTAGTGCTCGTCCCACTGGCAGCCCCCTGCTCACCACCGGAACCATTGGCGTTCTCGGCTTCGATATCGCCCTCTGCATCGCCGGATCGGCCGTGGACTCCAGCCCCTTCTCCACCGGCGGCGCACTCGCGGGTGCCAACACCGATGGAGAAAACGCGAAAAACCTTCCGCGGCATGATGATCTGGGGGATGTCCAGGATCGTTGCAGCGCCCATCCTCGCCTCGTTGCTGTTCGTCGTTATCTCAACCAGTACCAGCCACGAGGGCGGGCTGATGAATTAGCCCGCCCTCGCTTGCCATCGAAACCCCCGGGCGCCGGCAGGCTGTCGGATCTCCTGGTCTTTCCGAAGGTCGTCTTCGATTGACAGGTAATTGGGAGTGATCCGGGGGGTAACCGGGTGGCCCGTGGATCCTTGGATGTGATGTGCACTGATCCCTCGCTGGTGGGCCGCAGGGCAAATCCGAGCAGGAAGTAACCGGGCCTTTTTTGATGTCGGAACCAATGGACCCTGCACCTGAGGAACAGTACCTGCGCGTCCGGGCGTGCAAGTTCCGGCGCGGTCTTGAAGAAGGTCAATATGTCGTAGGCGGGTGTGGAAATCGATCCTTTGCGGGTCAGCATCCACTCAAGGCCGCTAACCCTGCCTGGGCGGGGAGGAAAGCTTTTTGTTGCAGCCGATGTTCTTGTTCAGGCGGACCTGAAGCGGCAGGCATCGGTGTTCGCGTACGCCTTCGCCGATGTTCTCGCTTTCTGCGCGAACATCGCTGCCAGCGGCTGTGAGTACGTCACGCCGTCTGATGCCGGATACCTCAAGCAGCTGGGGTGTGGCGATTGAGCCCATGCTAAGGATGATTTCGCGCTTGGCGCTGAAGGTCACGTCGAATCCCCCGCCAGCGCCGTTACCCCGGTAACCGTCTCGCCGTTAAAGGTCAGCCCGGACACGTTGTATTGGTGCGCAGGGTGAGGTTGGGTCGTTTGAGGGCCGGACGTAGGGAAGGCCTGGCCGCGCTGACCCGTACTACGTCGCGGATGCTCGCCGGCGCGTACCCGATCCGTTGGCCGTCGGAGTCGTTGAGACCCCAGACAGTCTCGATGCCCAGGCCACCGGCGGACTTCATCAGGGCCTCTCCGACCGTTTCGCTGTCCTTGCGGACGCCCACCTGAAGAGGCCACCAGCACCACGCATATCGGATTGACCCAACGACTGATCTTCCATGCTCTTGAAAACGCGGAGCATTTCGTCCCACCCCCAGCCAGGGTTTCCCAATGCTTCAAGGCCGACGTAGTCGGCCTGCGACCCCCGGTTGTAGACCATTCCGCTCACGGAACTTGAACCGCCCAAGGACCTTTCCGCGGGCCCAATACTCGACCTGCCATTGGGGCCGAAGGGCTCGGTAGGGTAAAACCAGGCGTACGTGCTTGGGGTTGCTCAGGGCGAAGGCAATTCCCTTGGGGATGGAGATCATACGGTGCGGATCCGGCCCACCTGCTTCAAGCACGAGAGCCTTAATTTCGGGTCCTCCGTCAACCGGTTAGCGAGGACGCATCCCGCGGATCCCGCTCCGACGATGATGTAGTCATAGGGGCCTTCGTTCACAGCTCAACTCCAGTGTTGTTTGTGGTTATTTGGGTATTGCGGATGATTCGTTGTACTGCTGTGGTTCCCCGTCCCGCTCCAACGTCCGGTTCCTGGGTATGGCAAGGGCAGCCAGGGCGGCGACCAGGGCCACAGCGCAGCCGATAAACAACCCGTATCTGAAGCCGTCGGCTGTTGCCACCAAGTGCGAACCTGAAGGCGTGGATATCTGGGCGAGCACCACCCCGATGACCGCGCCGGAGATGGACATGCCGACGGACAGCATCAACGCGTTGAAGCTGTTCGCCGACCCCGTCTCGGTATTGGGTACGGCCCCCATGATCAAGGCCGGCAGGGCACCATAAGCAAAGCCGAGCCCGATGCCGCCGATTACATTAGCGGCCATCAAGCCCCAGACGCTGTCCATCATGAATGTGGATACGGCGTAGCTGGACGCCGTAATTACAGCGCCCGCAACCAGCGTCATCTTCGGCCCCCTGCTGGCGCTGAGCTTGGCTCCCAGCGGCGAAACAAGCATCATCGCCAGACCTGCCGGCGCCATCCAAAAGCCCATCTGCAACATCGACTGGCCTAGGCCGTAACCCGTCTCAGTAGGTAGCTGGAAGACCTGGGGAAGAATCAGCGACCGGGCATACATCGCGAAGCCCAGCAGAATCGACGCCACATTCGTCAGCAGCACCGCCCGACGGATAGTCACCCGCAGGTCCACCAGGGCGTAAAGGGTGCGCAACTCCCACCAGCCCCAAAACCCGAAGAGAAAGACTGCCGCGCCCAAGAGACCCACCACTACCGGACTTCCCCAGCCCCAGTCTCCCCCTTGGACACGGCCAGCAGGAGGCAGATCAGGGCTGCACCAAGACCAAAGGCTCCGGGAAAGTCGAACTTCCCGGCACGTTCTGGAGCGACAGCCCCCGGAACAACTCTCCAGATCAACATCAGGCACAGCAGGCTGACCGCCGCCGTGACCCAGAAGAGGATGCGCCAATCGCTGAATTGGACAACCGCGGCGGCGATCGGGAGACCGAGGGCGCCGCCGATACCCAGCGATGAACTGACGAGGGCAATGGCCCCGCGCAGTTGGCCCGGTGGAAGCACGTCTTTTAGGAGGCTGATGCCCAAAGGGACCACGCCTGCTGCGAGGCCTTGCAGACCTCGACCGATGATCATGGGGACCACGGAGTCAGCCACGGCGCAAATAGCCGACCCGAGGATCAGGGGAACGAAGGAGCCCAGGATAACCGGGCGCTTACCGTACATGTCCCCCAGCCGCCCGGCGACCGGGGTGATGACGGCTGACGCCAGGAGTGTCACGGTGATCACCCAGGAAGTATTGGAAGGGGTGGTGTCGAAAATTTTCGGCAGCTCAACCAGGAGTGGGACCGCCAAAGTATGCGCCAGCGACGCAACTATCCCGGCGAAAGCTAAAACCGCAACCAACGGGCGGGTTCTGGTATTGGAGGGGTCAAGGGCGCTGCGTGCAGACATGGGCAAACTCCTGTTATGGGACGATTTGAAGCTGAACAACGGACACCCTAGGCGCCGTCAAGTGGCCACCGTTGCGGATAGCATTCACGGATTCAATACGTAGATCCTTGGCTCGAAGTTGTCCGCTCAAAAGGAGCTTGAGTCGTCGGATACGTCGTCCTGAAGATTTCGGTCGACGTTGATGTCCCGAGACGCCAACCTTTTGGCCATCATTTCGCCTCGCAACTGCCGTTGGCTTCTCGTGTGAGCGTCCGATACCTCATGTCAGGTGCCGCGATACAGGACCCTCGCCGGTTAGCTCGAAGAGCGATCCCGAGGCAGCTAAATCGCTGACCAGCCTCCGTCGGAGGCCAAAATGGCGCCACTAATGTTGGTGCCGTCATCGCTGAGCAGGAACGTGATCGAAGCAGCAAGCTGCGCCGCCGTGGCGGGGGTGGGAATGTTGGCTTGCATGAGTGGAACGAGGCGTTCGGTGGCCAGCTGGGATCCGAAGTTCGCCACGATGCCCGTGAGAGTGGGTCCCGGAGCCACGGCATTGAAGCGCAGGCCCTTCGGGCCGTACATCACTGCGGAGTTCTTGGTAAGGCCGACAACGGCGTGTTTGGACGCCGTGTACGCAGCCCCGGCAGCCGAACCACGGATGCCGGCCTCCGAGGAGACATTCACTACCGACCCCGCCCCGGCTTCCAGCATCAGCGGCACAACGCCGCGTGTGAGGCGCATGAGGGCGGTGACGTTGATCCGGAAAACCCGGTCCCAAAGATCATCATCCACCTCATGGATAGGTGCGAAATCGTCCATGATTCCAGCGACGTTGGCCAAGGCATCCACGCGTCCGCCGGCGGCGGCGATGACTGCCGCCACGGTTTCTTCGGTGGAGATGTCACCGGCGACGGGCACCAGGTCCAGGCCACTGTTCTCTTCCACCAAGGCATCGAGGCGCTCTTTGCTGATGTCCGCAGCGATGACCTTGCCGCCCTCCCTGGCGATGCGCAGGGTAGTCGCCTTCCCAATGCCGGACGCTGCCCCCGTGACGATAACGGTCTTTCCTGCAAAACGGGTGTTGGTGATGGTTTCGTGCCACGTGGCTTCGTTGCCCATGATGTCCTTTCAGACGCTAAACAATGTTGCAGCCAATCTTATGACACACTGTGTCATTATGGAAGGGTGAATACTGGTGAGATGTTTTCGAATGATCCCATCACCTCCACCCGCCCGACGGGGCGGCCTGTGAGCATCGATCCCGAGGCGGTCGCCGCCCTTGCTCTGCGAATGTTTGCCCAGCGTGGGTACGAGCAGACCTCGATGGAAGACATTGCGCGCGAGGCCGGGGTCGGGCGCAAAAGCCTGTACCGCCACTTTGCGAATAAAGCTGACCTGGTGTGGGGTGGGATGGGACCGGTCCTTAAAGCGTCCGCAGCCGCATTGAAGGCAGTCCCTTCCCCCGACATGTCAAACAAGGAAATCTTGGACGGACTGCGGGAAGCAGTGCTTGCCGGGGCTGCCGTTCTCCCGGACCTTGCCGTGACGCGCGGAAGGCTCCGTCTGATCGCTGAGCACCCGGAGCTGATGAGCCGGAGTCAGGATTTTTTGGGCACCCGTCGTGAGCAGACCCGCTCCTACCTCACTGCCCATGGCATTCCTGAGGACACCGCACGGTATCTTTGTGCTGCCCTCAACGGAGCGTCCTTCGAAGCCTGGCTGCTTTGGGCAGCCAGCGAAGATCCCGACCCCATCCCTTACATTCGGTCAGCACTGGCGGTACTGACCCTTGGTGAAGACGTGGCCAAGGTCTAACGCCTCCAGACGGGGCAGCTGCGGCAGATCCAACAGTCTAAAAGTGGCATTGGCGTATCAGACCAAGGGGGACGGTCGGATGGGCTCGAACGACGTACCGCCCGGCCTCCATTCGGGTAACCAGAATTCCTGTCTTATGCCTGGTTGCCGCTTCAAGCACGATCTCCAGGGCGTTGTTCAGGGCGTCATCAAGGGCAGAGGCTTCGTTTACTGTCACTTCGACGACCCCTGGAGAAGAAATCTGGTGATCGGTGTCTCGCCCGGCTGAGGTGCAAGTGGTTGAGGGTAAGAGTGCATGGGAAGCGACTTTCAGTTGCGGACTGCAGGGGCACATGTCACCGGGTGTGCTTTTCCAAACGTCCTCGGTGGCATCTTGGTGACTTGGTTATTCTCTAAAGGCCTGGTTCTCGTATGCGCATGCCGGCCGCCCGGTAGATCTCGTCGATCGTTTTCATGGTCGCTATTCCAGCCGCTGCGTCAGTGATATTGGGTCCACCTTGTTCAACCGCGTCACGGAATGCTTCGAGCTGGTAGTCGTAGCTTGAGCGCCTGTTCGCTGACTCCCGCTCCCGTATGGCTGGACCTTCGATACGAAGGCGCCCGCCCTGCTGGGGGTGGTAGGGCCACCAGACGCGCAGCCGTGCGCGTGTGCCTTGCAAGTCAACGCGGGCCGAGAACAAACTTCGCGACCAGATCGAGCTCCTCACCGTAGCGTGCGTGGGGCCATACCGTAGGCGTGCAGTCATAGCGCGGTCGATGTCTCCTTTGAACTTGGCTTCGGCGGATATGACGGTCGCCTCGCAGCGGAGGACGTCGTGCAGCATGCGGAGCGGATAGCATCCGACATCCATGAGCCCTCCACCACCGAGCCTAAAATTCCAGCGGATGTCCCGGCCTGGAGGGATCGGCACGCTGAACGTGGCATGGGCGGTTTCGATTGGCCCGAGCATCCCGGACTCGACGATGTCGCCTATCCGTGTTGTGAACGGATGATGCGCCGTGTGGTGTGCCTCCATGAGGACCAGTCCGGCGTCGGCGGCCATGTGGGCGACAGATTCTGCCTCGTGGGCGTTTGCCATGAACGGCTTTTCGACGAGCACGTGGCGGCCGGCGTCCAGGGCTGCCCGGGCCCACCGGCCGTGCAGGGCTGCTGGAAGGGGAATGTAGACGGCGTCGAGTGAGTCATCGGCAAGTAATTCGTCGTAGTTTCGATAAACCTGTTCGATGCCGTGCCGCTTGGCGGCGGCGGCCGCCCGCAGGGGGTTACGTGCCGCGATCGCAGCGACCGTGACCCCCTGCACTCTCGTCGCCGGGCCTGTGAGGGCTCCGCCGATGATGCGTGCCGCACCAAGTATCCCTATACGCATAGGGATGCGCTCTGTGCGCTCAACTGCACGGTGGCGGTGCCGTGCCGCTGGCTTGTGGCGCGCACATGGATCTCTCCGGCGGCGCCAGTGCTTCGAACGATCGCCAAAGCCCGGCCGTAGTAAGTCGAGTGCCTGTCAGAGCTATAAGATTCGGTCGTTGCGGGGGCACTGCTGCCCATGGCTATGAGAGTTGCCTCGCCCTCGACCTCGACCTCGATGGTGTCATCTTGAAGCATCTCGATTACGCCGTCGTTATCGGCAATCTCGATTCGGATGAAGGCGACGTTCTGAGGATCGGCCTCGAGTTGGTTCGTTTCGGCGATGAGGCGCAGTTTGGGGCCTTGTGCGGTGCGGAGGACGCTGCGAGCCACTTCGGTGCGGCCTACGTATCCGATCGCGACGATCTCCCCTGGCTCGTAGGTGCTCCGGTAACGCGCTACATACCCGGTTTTGGCTCCTGCCCGTTTTTTCCCAGCGAACGATTGTTAATGAACACCTCCACTTCGTCGTGGGGCGAGTAGATTTCAAGTTCGGCGGTGCGTCCCTCTGCGCCATGCCATGACCAGCTTGCGACGGCATCTGTGCTGCGCCACGCCGTTCGCCGTACCTTTTCACCGGCCCGGTTGAGGGGGCGGACTGTGATGGCCGGTTCCTGGAGTTGACCCCAGACCGCGCGATTGTGGAGGGCCTGTGCGCCGGGGACACCGGTGATGTCGATGGCGCCCGGCCCTGCGACGACGTGCGGGAAAGGCTTGGAGAGGCCGGCCGTTTCAGCGTCGGCCCCGTAGGCCCATGTCCCGATGCCTGCTTCGCCGAGGTAGTCCCATGCGGTCCAGCTGAAGTCGCCGATGACATTCGGAAGTTTTTCCACGATCGGCCACAGGCGTGCGATATCTCCGGGGAGCGATTCGGAACCCACGACTATCCGGTCACGGTAGCGTTTGGCGTCTCCCTTGTAGCGGCCCCAGGCGTAGTTATAGGAGGCGACGTCGAGTGTGCCGATGACGTCGCGGGTCGCTTTATCGGCGCCGGGAGCTCGTGCAACGAGTTGCATGATGCTCCCGAGCTTGTTGGCCATGATGTTCGCGGCGGTACTGGTGATGGGGGAAGGTTTCTTCTTGGCTGCCGCAGGTGCGGGAGCGGCGGACTGGGCGCCTTTTTTGCTTCCGGCCATGAGATTCAGCAGGAAGTTGACGGCTGCGGTGACCGGTCGGTCCGGGTCAAGTTCGCGTAGAAACGCCCGCATGACCCTGGCGGTCTCGATGCCTTGCGGGGTGCTCGTTTCGGTGTTCTCGTTGCCTATCGAGTACATGATGACTGACGCGTGGTTGCGGTCCTTTGCGACCATCGAGCGAATGTCGTCGGGCCAGAGCTCTTCGAATCGTGACGACAGGTCGAATGGGCTCTTGGTGTTGAACCAGACGTCCGTGAGCTCGTCCAGGACGTAGAGTCCGAGTTCATCGCACGCGTCCAGTAGGTCACGTGACATGGGCGTGTGTGCGCTGCGGATTGCGTTGAAACCGTTGTCCTTGAGGATTCTGGCGCGTCGGAATTCGGACGTTCGGAAGGTCGCCGCGCCGAGCGGACCATTGTCGTGGTGGACGCATCCGCCGCGCAGGAGCGTGGGTTCGCCGTTGATGAGGAGCCCGCGGCGAGGATCGATCTCGACGGTGCGGAGTCCGACACGGTATTCGCGTTGGTCGCGGACCCCGTCACTGGTGGCAAGCGTGATCGACGCGGTGTAAAGGTGCGGTGAGCGGTCGGACCAAGGTTTAGGGTCGGGGACTTTGAGGGTCAGGGTCGTCCGCCCGCCGGCAACAACGGCGGATGATTCGGCGACCAGTACGCCGTCATCGGTCAGCTGTATTGCGGCCTCCGCCCCCAGGGCGGCGCCGTCGAGGTCAAGGACAGCTTCGATGATCGCTGAACTGCCGAGGGAGACGGTGCGGATGCCGATTCCTGCAGGGTCCAGGTGGATGGCAGGGATGTCTTCGAGCCAGACCCGTCGATAGATTCCGGACCCGGAGTACCAGCGGCTGTTGGGCTGGGCAGAGTTGTCGACATCTACTTCGATCAGGTTCTCCTGGCCTGGCATCACACCCGCGAGGGGAACGGCGAATTCACGGTAGCCGCTGACGTTGCGCCCAACTTCCTCACCGTTGAGCCGGATGGTCGTCTCTCCATATACGCCCTCGAATAAGAGACGGAGCCTCCTGTCCGCCGCGTCCGCCGGCGTTGTCCATCGTTTGGTGTAGAGGTAGCGTCCGCCCGGGAAGTGGGCGCCGTGGGCTCCGGATGGGGCGTCAGCGGTTCGGGTCTCGCCGATCATCGCGTCGTGGGGAAGTGTTACGGGTTGTGGTTCTCCGCCGTTGGCGCTGACGGTCCATCCATCGGTGAAGAGCAGGGAGCTCATTTCTTGACCTTTTCTCGCGCGTGCCCTGAGATGGCGACGATTTCTCCGGGGGTGATGCCGTTTTCGTTGAAGGCGTCGACGGCGACCCAGTAATCTTCTTCCGCGTTGAGGAAGCTGAGGTTTAGGTTTGTCTGTTCGTAGACCAGCCAGCTGTGATATAGCTTCTCCGGGTGCCTGCCGTAGCGGACGTTGTAGCCGTCGGCTCCTCGGACGTGTTGCCAGGAGACGGCTGCGGTTAGGGCGTCGATTCGAGCAGCGGAGGCTGTTGCTGCGGCGGGCGGGGCTCCGATGCCGGTTCCGAAGACCCGCAGGCCGCTGACGGCGAAGGGGGCTCCGAACGGTACTGCGTATCCGGTCAGGCGGACGAAACGGGCGGAAACGCCGCCCTCGGCTGTCACCGTCCTGTGGGGGGCGTCCTCACCGGTGCCGCGGCCATCCCACAGCGTCGTCCAGTGTTCGCCGTCGACTGACGTTTCGAGCGTGTATTCGGTGGGGTGGCTTGTAGGGTCCAGCAGGCGTTTGTGGCCTTCAAGTTGTCGCAGTGACTTTCGCGCTGGTGCAGGGGTGATCTTTGTGAGTTCGTGGTCGGCGAGGTTGACCTGTATCGCATGTACGGTCAGGGCCCCGCCCAGGTCGACGGTGAGGCTTTCCCCGTGCGCGTTCGTCCCTGCAACCCACCAGTCCCGGATGTTTTCGTTGACCGCGAGGCCTGGTTCATGGCCGGGCAAGGAGCTGGACGCGGTCACGGGCTTGAGGTAGGAAAGCAGCATCCACCCGGGAAAGGTGTCTGTCCACGGGTCGAACGGCTTGTCGGGGACGATCATAGGGTAGTCGGCGAAGTTCTGGTTGCAGAACAGCACGCCGTCGTCGTCGAAGCCGGCGGGGAAGAGCCCGACACGACGCTCGTAGTTCTGGTTCACTGAGATGCGCATCGTTGAGGTGTGCCACCAGTTCCCGTGTTTGTCCTGGAAGGTGCTGCCGTGTCCGGCGCCGGTGATGAAGCCGCCGGGTTTGGATGAGAAGGGGCTGTCGGCCGAGTATTCGAACGGCCCCAACGGGCTTGTGCCCGTGTAGTACCCGTCGGCGTAGGTGTTCACTTCCGTTGCCGGCGCAGAGTACTGGAGGTAGTACGTGTCTTCGCGTTTGGTCATCCAGGCGCCCTCGATGTGAGGGCGGCCGCCGAAGACGATTTTGGAGAGCAAACTGCTTTGCTTGGGGTCGTGGTTTTCACCGGTGCGTTCCCAGCCGCGTGATCCGGTGGCACTTGAGATCAGCGGTTTCGGGCTCCCGATCTGTTCGTAGCTTGACCGGTCCAGTTCCACGCCCTGCAGGGGGACGCGGGCGTCGCATCCCCAGTAGAGGTAGGTGCGAGCGTCGTCGTCCTGGAACAGGTTCGGGTCCCAGAAGGGGAAGCTGCCGGGCGTGATCTCTGTGAAGTCATCGGCCAGCGGATCGGTGCTGCGGTAGAAGGGCGAGGGCTTGCCCCGGCGGGAGGCGGAGATGATCAGCGCTCCGTCAACTTCGCGGACGTCCGGTGCGTAGTCGTACGCGGGGAATTTCGCGCTTCGCTTGAGAGTCCAGGTGACCAGGTCCTTGGAATAGAAGAATCCCGGGGTCATGGAGGCGAACAGGAAGTAGGTGCCGTTGAAGAGAACGACCGAGGGGTCGGCAGCCTCCCGGGAGAGCGATCGTTTGCCCGCAAGGCTCCGGACGTCCGAATAGGCGTACGGCAGATCGAGTGGATTGCAGAGGATCCGCGTCTTACTCATAGTTGTCCCCCTCCGCGGTGGCGGCCGCGGC
Organism: Arthrobacter sp. MMS24-T111; assembly: GCF_054888995.1. Lineage (NCBI taxonomy): Bacteria > Bacillati > Actinomycetota > Actinomycetes > Micrococcales > Micrococcaceae > Arthrobacter > Arthrobacter sp. MMS24-T111. The sequence continues at coordinate 99,869 of NZ_JBTZRO010000002.1, forward strand.
GGAATCGGTCACGTCGAGCACAGTAGTGAGTTCGGCAGTCGAGCTGCCTCCGGCCCAGATGTCAATGGTGGTTGCGTCCTGCACGTACCCGCCTGTCACGGCGCTCCAGTACTGCAGGTGGTCCGGGCCGAGGGTGAATTGCACGGTCCGCGTCTCGCCCGCGGCAATCATCACGCGCTCGAACGCTTTGAGTTCCCGGACAGGCCGCGATGAGGTGCCGTATCTCTGGTGAATGTACAGCTGCACCACTTCTTCAGCGCTGGAGGCGGAGGTGTTGGTCACGTCCACGGACACGGTGACAGTTTCCCCGACCGGGATTGACGCGCGGTCCAGCTGGAGGTTGGCGTATTCGAAGGTGGCGTACGAGAGTCCATGCCCAAAGGAATACAGTGGCGTGCTGCTTTCCTCCCAGTAGCGGGCGCCTTGGTCCTGCGGGGCGAAGGTGCGGTAGTGGGAGTACACCATGGGCACCTGGCCCACGTGGCGGGGCCAGGTGAATGGCAGCCGTCCCGCGGGCGAGGCATCACCAAGGAGTACGGAGGCGACAGCGTCTCCTCCCTTTGTTCCGGGGTACCACGCTTGCAGGATGGCCGGGACGTTCGCGTCGGCCCACCTCAGATCCAACGGCCGGCCGGACATGACGATCAGGATGACGGGCGTGCCGGTCTTGACGATTTGGCGGAGCTGTTCCTCCTGGGCGCCGGGCAGTTCAAGGGTCGACGTTGAGGCGTTCTCGCCTATCTGGTTCTGCCGCTGCCCGACGACGACGATGGCGATGTCTGCTTCAGCTGCAAGATCCACTGCTTTCTGGATTTCGGCGGCATCGTCGTAGTCGTCCGGCGTCGCGACGACCGTCTGGTCCATTTGGTCGAACATGGACGGGAAGATCCGATTCGGGATGCTGGCGCCGGGTGCATGGCCGACACTGACACCGTCGCCGAGCCGTGATCGCAAACCTTCGAGGATCGTAACGGTTTCCTCGGTGTCATGATCGAAGACCCAGGGGCCAAGGGTGTCGCGCTTGCTGTCGGCGAGTTGGCCGATCACCGCAACGGAGGTGAGCGAAGCGGCCGTGAGGGGCAATGCTCCTGCCTCGTTTTTCAGGAGCACGAATGACTCCTCAGCCGCTGAGCGGGCCAAATCCCGGCTGGCGGCCGCTGTCAGGACTGCGGCCGCCGCGTCCTCGTCAACGTACGGCGTCTCGAACAGGCCGAGCTCGAACTTAACTCTAAGAATTCGACTGACGGCATCGTCAATAACTTCTTCTCCCACCAAGCCGTCTCTTACCGCTTGAGCAAGCCGGGAGAACGCAGGGTCGAACATAGACATTTCCATGTCCACGCCCGCCGATATGGCACGTACGGCCGCGTCGGTGAGGTCTTTGGCGAAGTGCTGGGTCTCGAGTGACCGCACAGCGTTGTTGTCAGAGACAACAAACCCGGTGAAGCCAAGTTCGTCGCGGAGCACGTCAGTGAGCAGGTGGCGGTTTCCGGATGCCGGTACGCCGTTGTAGTCCATGTAGGCGCTCATGACGTTGGCTGCGCCCGCCTCGATCGCGGCCCGGAACGGGGGCAGATAGACGTTCCACAGCTCTGAGTCGGAGATGTCTGCGTCGTCGTAGTCCCGGCCTCCACGGGCAGCACCGTAGCCGGCGAAGTGTTTGGGTCCGGCGAGGATGTTGTCGGATCCGAGGTTTCCTTGGAAGCCCCGTACCTGTGCGGCTGCAACGGCCGCTCCAAGCACGGGGTCCTCGCCTGAGCCTTCGATGATTCGTCCCCAGCGTGGATCGCGGGCGACATCGACCATGGGGGCGAAGGACCAGTGAATTCCTGCCGCCCGCGCCTCGCGGGCGGCCGTGGCCTGGACTGCTTCGATGGTGTGGGGCGACCAGGTTGCCGCCAGAGCCAGTGGCACCGGGAAGATCGTTCGAAGACCGTGGATGACATCGAAGCCGAACAACAGGGGAATACCCAGGCGGCTCTCTTCGACGGCGAGCCGTTGCATCCGGTTCGCTTTCGCCGCGTCCTTAATGAAGAGAATCGACCCGGTCAAGCCCCCGCGGATGGCACCTTCAACGACCTTGGGCTGCTCAGCATAGGCGCGCTGCTCCGGTGGAAGGAGATCGACGTCAAGGTCGTCGGGAACCTCGAGGCCCAAGTGGAAGAACTGGGTGAGCTGCCCAACCTTCTCGTCGAGTGTGAGCCTGAACAGAAGGTCTACGACGCGCTCCTCTGTGGGTAGCGTTGCGCGGCGGAAGGGTAGGTCGGTCATGATGTCCTTTAATGTGGTGACAAAGCGGCTAACCCGGCAGGGTTTCCTGGTGATTTTCGTTGTGACTATGTGTGGTTGCGGCGGGAGGTCAGCGGGCTCCCTTGACCCGCATGATGAGCAAACCGCCGATGATGGTGAAGACGCCGGCGATGACGTACAAGAGCGTGTAGTTCTGCTGCCCGGGCGCTGTCACGCCTACGACCAGGACAATCGACGCGAGGAACGGGGCCGATGACTGTGCGATGGCAACGGAATATCCGGTGATGGCCACAAAGCGGCCGGCGTCGGATTCCTTGGCAGGGAGGACGTCAATCAGAAGTGCCTGATCGACCGCGGAAAAAACCCCGATGGCCAGTGTGCTCAGGAACGATCCGGCGATCAGAAGAGGAAGATCAGGGGCGAACGCCATCATCGCTGTCGACATGGCAAAGAGGATGGCTGATCCGAGCACGAACGGCTTGCGCCGGCGCAACTTGTCGGTCAGGAAGCCACCGCCGATGGCGCCGCCGATCGTGCCGACAATACCAACCAGGCCGGCCGTAGCGATCAGGCCGCCGACGTCCTTGACCTCGAGATTCAGTTTTGAAGCGAAGAAGAACGCGGTGTAGGTCGAGCTGAGGGTGAGGCCGAAGAAGAAGAACAGCCGACCAAGCCAGTTCCATCCGAAGTCCTTGTTGGTGCGCGGATTGAAGACATATCCGGCGAGGACAGAGCGGACGGTCAGCGGCTGGTCCAGGGTCATCCCTCGACTGTCTGCTTCCTTGTAGCGCAGGACGAAGAGGCCGACAAGCACTACGGCAACGAGGCCGGGTACGAGCATCAGGAGGATCGGGTTGGCGGCGAGGGAGCCGCCCATGACCGCGCCGGTAACAGGGGCAACCTGCTGTGCCAATCCGGTGATTCCGGCGACCCGTCCGCGCTGGATGGCCGGCAGTCGGTCGGCCTGGATGGTCACAAAGCCGTTGACGACGACACTGAAAGTGATCTGCGCGATCACCCAGCCAATGCCAAGCACTACGACGTTCGGCGCCAGTGCCATCACGGTCAGACCAACGAGACCGCCGATCGTGCCGCCGATGAGCCACGGCCGCCGTCGACCCAGTCTGCTTCGCGTGCGGTCACTCAGTTGACCGGCGAACGGGCTAAGCGGCAGGGCAGCAAGGGCACCGGCTCCGATGATGTACCCGAGATATTCATCGTGGCCCGGCGCGAGCTCCTGAACGCGGATGGAGAGGGAGATGGCAACCGGCGTGACATACGCGATGTAAATGCCGAAAACACCTGCAAAGAGCAGTGCGATCCATCCGCGGCTTACCGGCGGCATATCATCGCCCGGTTCGCTCAGGCCTTTCGCGTCAGCCAGGCCTTCAGCTATGTGCTTTGGATTCGGGCCAGCCAATGGGGGACCGCCCCGGCGGTCGAGATGATGTTCTCATCGGTGGATTTCACGAGTGACTTCCTTGTCAGGGGATAGCGGGAGGTGAGGGTGCCGGGATGGAATGCGTCCGGCTTTATTGACGCGCGTAAATGTAATGGTAGCCACATCTATTTACGCGCGTCAACAACTTGTTATGATGAAGCCATGATTGCGACAAGCGAAGACGTGGCGAAGTTGGCTGGTGTCTCGCGGGGATCGGTCAGCATGATTTTGAACGGGAAGGGTCACCGCTTCTCCAGCGACACCCGGGCGCGGGTCACCAAAGCTGCCGCTGAACTTGGCTACCAACCCTCGGCGGCGGGACGCACCTTAGCGAAGGGGTCAAGTGACGTCCTGCTTGCGTTGATCCCCAACACCACCTGGGGCGGTAATCTGCAGGATATTTTCCAGACGGCGACCGAGGACCTGGCCGCGCGCGGCCTCACGCTCTTGCTCCACATGGCCACGTCGTCCACAGCGCCGCTGGACCGGGTCATCACGGGAATGAAACCGCGGGCCGTCATCTCGCTGACGCCGTTCACTGATCACGAGCGGGCAGTGTTGACGGCCCGGGGCGCGAAGGCCTTTGATCCTGTGACTTCGGAAGCGGAATCAAACGCGGACTTCCAGATCGGCGCTGTGCAGGCGCGGCACTTGATCGACCGCGGCTGTGGAAGGCTGGCTTTTGCCCACCTGCAGGACGCGCGGCAGGACCTGTTTGGCAAGGACCGCGAGGATGGCGTTCGGGCGGTCTGCCGGGAACGAGGTCTGAGTGAGCCGGCTGTTGTGAGGCTTGGCCTTGATCCTGTGGAGGCGCTGAGGGCGCTGGATTCGCTTGAGCTTCCGGGTGCAGGGATTGCCTGCTATAACGACGACGTGGCCATTGCGCTACTGTCCGCTGCGGCCGGCCGCGGCTGGAGGATTCCAGGCGATGTGGCAGTCATCGGGATGGACAACAACCCGCTGTCGGCCGTTACCTCTCCCCCGCTGACGACCGTCGGCTATGACGTAAAGGCTGCTGCTCACAACCTTATTACTCTGGCACTGGCCGGAATAGGCGAGTCCGTTGACGGACGGCATCATGCCAACCCTGCCTTCGGGGTAGTCCAGCGGTCAACGACCTGACCGGAAGCTCGTGCGCTCAGCCAGCCAAGGCGGAGCGCACGCGGGCGGCGAGCGTCGGGGCCGTCTGAACCAGTCGCTTTAAGGGGTATCGGAAGCGCAAGGCGCTGACGCTGATGGCACCTGTTGGCGTGGTGGAGGAGGCGTTGAATACAGGGACGGCGATGCAGTTGATGCCGAGCTCGTTTTCCTGGTCGTCGATCCCATAGCCGCGGGAGCGGGTCGCCTGTAGTTCGGTCAGGAGAGCAGCCGGGTCTGTGATTGTCGATGCCGTCTTTGCTTCCAGCTTGGCGCCGTCAAGCCATGCAGCAAGTTGGTCTTCCGTCTCCACGATGTAGGACAGAAGCAGTTTCCCGACCCCGGTCCGGTAGGCCGGGTTCCGGCCGCCGACGTACGAGGTCAACTTTACTGACCCCTGGGCGGGGTCGACCTTTGCTCGGTACACAACATCCTTGCCTTCGAGCACAGCGTAGTGAACGGTCTCGCCGTATTCCTCGGCCAGTGCACTCAGGAGCGGCTGGAGCCTCTCTGTCTCTGGGCGGGCGGCGTGGTTGCTGAAGGCAAGCCTGAAAAACTCATCCCCCAGCGAGTAGACGCCGCGGGAGGTCAGTTCGGCAAGTGATGCCTTCCGCAGCGACGCCAGGGCGCGGTGCACCGTGGACTTGGGACTGTAGAGGGCGCCTGCGAGCTCCTCCAGGGTCGCGCCCTCAGGACGCTTTGCAAGTTCGATAAGAACGGCGAGTACGCGGTCCGAGCCAACCAGGCGCTCCCCTTGGCCTAAAGATGCATCGTGTGTCATAATTCCATATGTTACTACTAAATTCTAATTAATGGAAAAGGTTGCTGTGGATCATCTAAGGAGCGCGGACTGGTACGCCGGTTCGGACCGGAATGCGTACATTCATCGGGCTTGGATGCGCCGCGGCCTTCCCGAGGACGCTCTCGATTCCGAGAAACCTCAGATCGCGATCGCCAACACGGCTTCGGACCTCACTCCCTGCAACATGCACCTCAACGAAGTCGCCGACTCGGTCAAGCAGGGCGTTTGGGCATCAGGCGGAGTCCCGCTCAACCTGCCCGTCGTCTCCCTGGGTGAAACCCAGGTCAAGCCCACTGCCATGCTCTGGCGGAATATGGCCGCCATGGCGATGGAGGAAATGTTCCGTGCCAACCCCATCGACGGCCTCGTGCTGCTGGGCGGATGCGACAAAACCATCCCGGCGCTGCTGATGGCCGCAGCGTCGGTCAACATCCCCGCGATCGTCGTACCCGGCGGACCGATGCTGACCGGCCACTTCCGCGGCAAGGCCCTGGGCTGCGGCACCGACGTCTGGCGCCTGAGTGAAGAAGCCAGGGCCGGCACGATCACCAACAGCCAGTTCATCAAGTCAGAGCAATCGATGATCCGCAGCAAGGGCCACTGCAACACGATGGGAACCGCCTCGACCATGGCCGTGGTCGCCGAAGCACTCGGGATGACAATTCCCGGGTTCGCGGGGATCCCGGCGCCGGACGCCCGGCTGCTCTCCATGTCTCACGACACCGGTCGGCTTATCGTTGACATGGTGGCACAGGGCCGCCGGCCCAGCGACGTCATGACAAGGGAAGCATTCCTCAACGCAATCATCGCTGTCGCCGCCGTGGGCGGATCAACCAACTCCGTCGTGCACCTGCTCGCCATCGCCGGGCGCCTCGGGATCGACCTGACCCTCGAAGACTTCGACGCCGCCGGTGCTGGGGTGCCCGTCATGGCAAACCTGCAGCCCTCCGGCGCGTTCCTGATGGATGACCTGTACCGCGCCGGCGGCGTACTCGCCCTCCTGTCGCAAATCAAGGACCTCCTGCACCCGGAACCCATCACCGTTACAGGTACTCCGCTCGTCGAGTATCTCGTTGACCAGCCGGTCCACGACGAAACCGTCATCTACCCCCGCGAGTCCCCGTTGATGGAGGATGCGGGCATAGCGGTACTGCGCGGCAACCTCGCCCCGCGCGGAGCCATCATCAAACCCGCGGCCGCGACGGCCGAACTGCTGCAGCACACCGGCCCCGCCGTCGTCTTTGACAGCATCGAAGACATGCGCGCGCGCATCGACGACCCGGACCTGGACGTCACCGCCGACTCCGTGCTCGTCCTGCGTGGATGCGGACCCCGCGGCTACCCCGGGTTCCCCGAAGTGGGCAACATGCCGCTCCCCCGCAAACTCCTGGAGGAGGGCGTTCGCGACATGGTACGCATCAGCGATGCCCGGATGAGTGGCACCGCGTATGGCACCGTCATCCTGCACGTCGCCCCCGAAGCCGCCGCCGGTGGGCCGCTCGCGTTTGTCCGCACAGGGGACATCATCACCCTCGATGTCGAAAACCGTTCCCTCACCATGGACGTTTCGGATGAGGAGCTGCACGCCCGCACACAGAGCCCGGCCAGTGAGGCCGGCTATGCCGCACCCGCGCGCGGCTGGGCGAAACTCTACGTCGACCACGTTATGCAGGCCGACCAGGGCGCCGACCTGGATTTCCTGGTGGGCTCCAGCGGGGAAGCGGCGGGCCGTGAAAGCCACTAACGTAGCCTTTCGCTCCGCTCTCACTGGCCCGGAGACCGGGCTGGGCACCGGCCTTAGCAAGGCCCTCCCCCGTGAGGGAGCAGTCACAACAAGCCCTTTCGACCGGGTGATCGCCGCCGTCGACGCCTCCCACTACCTGCTGACTCCGCGTGCAGTCGTAACCCCCAAGAACGCCGAGGAAGTCGTGTCACTGTTCGCCTACGCGACGGCTAGCGGTCAAGCTCTGACGTTCCGGTCCGGCGGCACAAGCCTGTCAGGGCAAGCCTCAACCGGCAACATCCTCGTCGACACGCGCAAATTCTTCCGCTCCATCACCATCGAAGATGACGGGCGCATCGCCCGGGTAGGCCCAGGCGCGACGGTCCGCCAAGTCAACGCTCGACTTTTGCGCCACGGCCGCAAACTCGGGCCCGACCCTGCCAGCGAGATCGCCTGCACCATCGGCGGCGTCGTAGCCAACAACTCCTCCGGCATGGCCTGCGGCACCCGCCAGAACACCTACCAGACCTTGCGGTCGGCGGTCATCGTCCTACCGAGCGGCAGCATTATCGACACCAGCGCCGAAGACGCTGACGACATGCTTCGCGCCACAGACCCTGAGCTCTGGCACTCGCTTATGGCACTGCGGGAGCAGGTCCTCGCCGAACCGGAGCTTGGCGCTGAGATTGCACGTCAGTACAGCATCAAAAACACCATGGGGTATGGTCTCAATGCGCTCGTCGACCATGACACGGCCGTGCAGATTCTCGCCCACCTCATGATTGGCAGCGAGGGCACACTTGGCTTCGTCGCAGAAGCTACCTTCAACACCGTGCCGCTGCACAAGTTTGGGGCCACGACCCTGCTGGTGTTCGACACCCTGCGCGCGGCTACCGACGCGCTCGTGGACATCATCTCCAGCGGACCGGCAACTATTGAGCTCATGGACGCGGCATCGTTGCGCGCGGCCCGCATTGATCCAGCGTCCCGCGCTGCGCTCCCCCAGTTCGAGCCCGTCAACCACTGCGCGCTGCTGGTGGAGTATCAGGCGGCGACCGCACCTGAACTCGCGGAGCTCAGCCGCCGGGCAGAGGCACTCTTTGCCCGCCTGCCGCTTACTGCTGCGCCTGTCTTGTCCCAGGACGAGATGGACCGTGCTTCCCTTTGGCGCATTCGCAAGGGACTTTACGCAACAATTGCCGGCTCACGCCCTTCGGGCACGACCGCTCTCCTTGAGGACATCGCGGTGCCGGTTGGGGCGCTTTCCGAGACATGTGCGGGCCTCACCCGCCTGTTCCAAATTCACGGCTATGACGACGCCGTCATCTTCGGGCACGCCAAAGACGGCAACGTGCACTTCCTCATCAACGAAAACTTCGATGAACAGTCCAATCTCGCCCGGTACTCGGCGTTCACCGAAGACATGGTCGAGCTCGTACTCGGCGCCGGCGGCACCCTCAAAGCCGAACATGGGACAGGGCGGATCATGGCCCCGTTCGTCGCACGCCAGTATGGCCCAGTGCTCTACGGCATCATGCTGGACATCAAGAAGGCCTTCGACCCGGTAGGCATCCTCAATCCCGACGCCGTCCTCACCACCGACCCCGACCTGCACCTCAAAGACCTCAAATCCACACCCACCGTCGAAGCCGAAGTCGACCGGTGTGTCGAATGCGGCTACTGCGAGCCGGTCTGCCCCAGCAAAGACCTCACAACCACACCCCGCCAACGCATCGTTGTACAACGAGCGATCGCCGAGGCGGACATGCGCGGTGAAACAGGCCTCGCCAAGGAGCTGCGCCGCGAGCAGGGATACGAAGTCGTCGACACATGCGCCGTCGACGGCATGTGCCAAACGGCGTGTCCGGTGCTCATCAACACAGGAGACCTAGTTCGGCGCCTCCGGTCCGAAAAAGTCGGCGCAGTAGAGGCCGCAGTATGGACCGCCGCGGGCAAGGCATGGAAACCCGTGACCCAGGCCGCCTCCGCCGCCCTCACGATCGCGTCTGCTGTGCCCGCTCCACTGATCACCGGCCCGAACTCCGCCGCCAGGGCCCTGCTCGGCGCAGACACGCTTCCGCTGTGGTCCAAAGACCTGCCAAAAGGCGGCAGCAGACGCCGCCCAGGGGCGGACACCACAGTTGACGCCGTCTACTTCCAAGCCTGTGTGGGAACCATGTTCGGCCCCGCCGAAGGAGGCGAGGGCGTCGCAGCCGCCTTCGAATCCCTCGCCACCAAGGCCGGTATCGGGCTCGTACGGCCGGATGGGATCGGCGGCCTGTGCTGCGGCACCCCTTGGAAGTCCAAAGGAATCCTCAGCGGGTATCACAGCATGGTTGGCCATACCGCCGCCGCATTATGGGAGGCATCCGATCACGGCCGGCTGCCCGTCGTCTGCGACAACTCCTCATGCTCCGAAGGCCTCGTTCTTGCGCTTGAAAACGCGATCCACAAACATCCGGATTACCGGGCAATGCGCATCATCGACGCCGTGGATTTCGCCGCCGAGCACATCCTGCCCCATCTCGAAATCAGCACGACAGTCAACAGCGTGGCCGTGCACCCCACGTGCTCAAGTACCCGGGCCGGTTCCAACAAAAACCTCGCCAAGCTGGCCGCCGCCGTGGCCTCCGAAGTAACAGTCCCGGACAACTGGGGATGCTGCGCCTTCGCCGGCGACCGGGGCATGTTGCATCCCGAGCTAACAGCCAGCGCCACCGAGCGCGAGTCAGACGAGATCGTCGCCGGCGAATTCGATGCCTACGTCTCGTGCAACCGCACCTGCGAAATCGGCATGACAAGGGCTACCGGCCAGCCATACGTCCACGTCCTCGAGGTACTCGACCGGGCAGCAGATCCACACACAAAGGACGACCATGAGTGAGATTCTCCGCCTGGCAGCAACGGCCGCGACGCCCGCTGAATACAACCTTGCCGAAGGCGTGCTCTGGGACGACCGGGTCGGCCTCATCAGATGGGTGGACATCTGGAAAGGCCGCGTACTCTCCGGCGCACTCGACAGCGGCCGGATCACCAACATCCGCGAGATCACCATTGGCGAAACCGCCGGAGCGGTCGCACTCGCCGACGACGGCGGACTCCTCGTAGCCGCCGCCCGTGGCCTCGCAACGATCTCACCCACAGGTGATATATCGCTGGGGCCTGACTTGCTGAGCGAGCGGAGCGGCGTGCGGTTCAACGACGGGACAGCCGACCCCCACGGCGCCTTCGTCGTCGGCACGCTCCCGCTCACCGAGCGCACCGACGAAGAGGTCCTGCTACGAGTATGGCCGGATGGTCGCATTGAGACGTTGCGCGAAGGCATCGGACTTTCCAACGGTGTCGCGTTCTCTCCCGACGGAGCCACGATCTACCACGTCGACACCTTCGCCGGCACAGTCTCACAGCACTCCTACAGCCCCGCGCCATTCAACCCGGAAGAACCCTGGGTCACTGTCATCGACGGCCTGCCCGCTTACCCGGACGGACTCACCGTGGATGCCGAGGGCGCGCTCTGGGTGGCGCAGTGGGGCGGAGCGAGCGTGCGACGGCACGCACCGACCGGCGAACTACTTGCAATCGTGGACGTAGACGCTGCCCAGGCCTCATGCCCAGGTTTCGTCGGACCGAACTACGACACCCTGGCCATCACGACTGCCCAGGAAGGGCTTGACACCCTCACCGACCAAGCGGGAGCCATCTTCCTCGCCGACGTCGGAGTTTCAGGCCTGCCACCACACCGGTGGGCAGGCAACACAACCATCCCCTATTGGAGAAAAGAAATCACATGAGACTCGTACGAGTTGGAGCCGCCGGCTCCGAGACCGCTGGCGCACTGATTGACGACGACACCTTCATCGACCTCTCAGATATTGTCAGTGACTTCAACGAGGCGTTTTTCGCATCGGGTGCGATCGCGAGCCTGCCCGCCATTATCGCTGCCCGAATCGCAGACGGGCGGGGTGAAACGATCGGTGGACGCCGACTGGGTGCGCCCATCGCTAGGCCCCATCAGATTCTCTGCATCGGTCTGAACTACAGCGACCACGCCGCCGAGACCGGGCAGGCCGTACCAACCGAGCCCATCCTCTTCACGAAATCGCCCAACACCCTCATCGGTCCCAATGACGACGTGCTCATCCCGCGCAACTCGGAGAAGACCGACTGGGAGGTCGAACTCGGCATCGTCATCGGACAGCGCGCCTCCTACCTCGCGGACGAGACAGAAGCCGCCGCTGCCATCGCCGGCTACGTCCTGGTCAACGACGTCAGCGAGCGGGGATGGCAGCTCGAACGAAACGGCCAGTGGTCCAAAGGAAAATCCGCGCCCACCTTCAATCCCGCAGGACCTTACCTCGTAACACCGGACGAGATCGATGACGTACTGAACCTGGACATGTGGCTCGACATCGACGGCGTGCGCCGCCAGACCGGCTCGACGTCGACGATGATCTTCAGCCCCACCTTCATCGTCCATTACCTCAGCCAGTTCCTGGCGCTCGAGCCCGGCGACCTCATCAACACCGGAACGCCCCCCGGCGTGGGCATGGGAATGTCACCCCAGGTCTTCCTGCACGGCGGCGAAACCATGACGCTCGGCATCACCAGGCTGGGAACCCAGACGCAGCAAGTGATCGGCAACTGATGCGTGCACTTGTCGTCACCGGGCCCCGCCAGGCCCACGTGCAGGATGTCCCCGACCCCGTCGCCGCGCCCGGTCAATTACTCGTTGCCGTCGAACGCGTCGGTATATGCGGCACCGACGTGGAGCTCTACACGGGCCAAATGGCCTACATTGACCAGGGCTTCACCAGCTTTCCCCTGCGGCTTGGCCACGAGTGGACCGGCCGGGTTGTGGCAGCAGGCTCACCAGCAGATGAGAGCTGGATCGGCAAACGGGTCACTGGCGACACCATGCTCGGTTGCGGGCAGTGCGAATACTGCCAGTCAGGACACCACCACGTCTGCCCCAACCGATTCGAAGTCGGAGTTCGCGACGGTTGGGACGGGGCCCTTGCCGAACGCATGCTCGTCCCCAGCAAATTTGCGTACGAAATCCCGGAGAACGTCAGCCTCACCTCCGCCGCTCTCGTCGAGCCCGCCGGCAACTCCCTCCGCGCCGTGCGCGCCGCAGGTCTGCTTCCAGGGCAAAAACTCCTCGTCCTCGGCTCCGGCACCATCGGGCTCCTCGCCGCGCTGTTCGCACTCGCGGATGGTGTCGAGGTCCACGTCGGTGGCGTACGCGAAGAATCACTGGCCCTTGCCCGTTCATTGGGCGTGCAGCACACATGGCAGCTCGACGATCTCAACGACGGCCGATCCGATGAATTCGACGCCGTCATCGAGGCGACGAGTAACGCTGACATGCCGGCGCTCACCGTTCGCCTCACGAAGCCAGCCGGACGAGCGGTCTACATCGGCTTGTCCTCAAGCCCCAGCCACGTCGACACCCGCGAGATCGCACTGAAGGACATCACGGCAGTGGGAATTCTTTCGGCATCCCCTGGCCTGTCCGGAGCAATTGCAGGTTTTGCGAGTGGCTCCGTAGTCCCCGACGCCATAGTCAGCGAAGTGATAGCGCTCGAAGATGTCCCAAGCCGACTCGAGGGACATCGAGGCAAGAATGCCGGCCACGGCCCGAAAGTCCACGTCGACCCTCGACTCACCCAGGAGAAATTATGAAAACAGCACTAGTCACCGGTGGCGCCAGAGGCCTTGGTGCCGCAGTTGCAGATCGGCTCAGAGCGGACGGCATCCGCGTGATCACACTCGACATCGCTGGCGACGTAGACGTCGTCGTCGACATCACTGATGAAGACCGCTTCGCCGAGGCCGCCGCAGCAATCGGTCCAGTTGACATCCTCATAAATTCTGCAGGCATTGTCGGCCCGGGTATTCCCCTCGTCACAACGACATCCACCGACTGGCGGACCGTCTTCGACGTAAACGTCCTCGGCGTCGTCGCTACCATGCGCACCTTCGTGCCCGGGATGGTTGACCGAGGGTGGGGTCGCGTGATCAATTTCGCGAGCATGGCCGGTAAAGACGGAAATCCTAACCTGTCCATCTACTCCGCATCAAAAGCCGCCGTCATTGCCCTCACCAAATCGGCCGGCAAAGAGTTAGCGACCACCGGCGTTCTGGTCAACGCCATCGCACCCGCCGTGATCGCGACGCCAATGAACGACAACACATCACCAGAAGTGCTCGCCCACATCACCAGCCTCATCCCCATGAAACGAGTGGGCAAAGCGGAGGAAGTAGCCGAACTGGTCGCCTGGCTCTCATCGGAAAAGGTCAGCTTCTCCACGGGAGCGGTCTACGACATCAGCGGCGGACGCGCCACATACTGATTGTCTGAAGCCCTGGCCTGATCCACAAAAGTCCCAATCACGGCTCGGCGAGGCACTCCCTGGAAAGGGTCTGCCTCGCCGAGGCAGTATTTCGAATATCGTCCGACTGAAGTACACCCCAACCTGACGTCAACGCGCCTGGTAAGGGCAAATGCCGCTATGCGTTGGAGCTCGGGCTTGTTCTCCGGAGTTATCAAGTCACAGCAGGCGATATCACCCCCGCGCGCCCGCATTGGATTTCAATGAGTCCAGATTCCCTGGATTATTTCGATGTTTCTCGGGACACCTCCCGCGGTTTCCTTCGCCTCCGACTGTCAGAGTGGGATCTGAGAACCGCATAAGCAGGTGTCAATAATGCGGAAACTAACATCATTCTGACGCCGCGCAATAGAAGCTCGACTGCTAGGCATTTTTTGACGGTCAATTGGACGACGAGGGGCCGTCCTAAGCACAGGGGAGGAGACCCCGCGGTGTTGCGGGCCGGGCATAGTTCATCCCCATCGCGGCTGGCGGCTGACCGGCATCCTGTCTGTTAGGAGCCAGCCATGACCTGTTGCTGCCCCATCGGTGCAACAGGGGTTCTACGCTTCGAAGTCGTATTCGCTTATTCCTGCCCGGGTCCCGTGCGTTAGGCGTCCGCGAGACGGACCAGAAGTCCAGCGTCGTGGACCAGGACGTACTTGAGCCCCTCGTCGATAGTCTGACGTCGGGATACCTTCTGGCTTCCGGGGCAAAGATCGTTGTCCTTGCGGTGCTCTTTGCCGGGCTGCTGCCGTGAATAATCCGGGCCTTCGGGTTCCGGATCAGGACTCTTCGTGGCCATACCCCATGGTAGTCAGCTTTTCTGCTGACTACGGGTTCGCTTGGGCGTAGCCTGTCCTCGTGGCCAGCATCGTTACCCGCGCACGTTGGGATGGGACTACCGCTGTCTCGGTGCGGTGGCGGGACTACAGGTCCGGTCATCAACACCGTCTGACCCTGATGTCCGAGCAGGAAGCCCTCGCCCTTGTGCGACACCTGAACGACAACGGGCAGGTGTCGAAGTTGCCTAGGCCTGCCGACCTTCTTGGGAAGCGGGGCGTTCCCACCCTCGCGGAAGTAGTCCAGGAACACATCGACCTGCTGGTTCGCCCCTCCCCCGGGACCATCGGCACGTACCAGCGGATGCTCGACCTGCACATTAGGGACACCATCGGTCATATTCCAGTCGACGAGTTCGGGTACCGGGACGTCATGCGCTGGATCAAAGGCCTCTCCGTCCAGGGTCTCGCACCTAAAAGCATCCACAACCTGCACGGGCTGCTGTCGGCTGCACTGAAGACCGCTGAGTTGCTCGGGTACATCTCCCGCAACCCCTGCCGCGGTGTCCCGCTCCCCACGGTTGAAAGCGCGGAGGACGACGCCCTGTTCCTCACTCATGCCGAGGTCAGCTTGCTCATTGCAGGCTTGCCGACGCAGTACAAGACTTTGGTGCAATTCCTGGTCATGACAGGGGCCAGGTTCGGCGAGGCAACCGCACTCAGAGTCGCCGATATCGATCTGCTCTCCAAACCGCCGACTGCACGAATCAGCAAAGCGTGGAAACGTGACGGGCAATCCCAGTACTACATCGGGCCGACCAAAACCAAGGCAGGAAAACGCACCATCGGCATCAATCCCACCCTGGTAGACCTGCTCATCCCCCTAGTCGCAAGAGGGCACGGCAGCGAACTGCTGTTCACAACGCCCGACGGCCAGCGCATCGCTCACAAGCCCTTCTGGCAGCACCACTGGGTACCAGCTGTCCATGCCGCACAAGCGCAGGGCCTATCAAAGACACCACGAATCCACGACCTGCGGCACACACATGCCTCCTGGCTCATCCAAGACGGCGGAATTTCCCTCTTCGCGCTATCACGACGTTTAGGCCATGCATCCGTTCGGACTACCGAACAGGTGTACGGACACCTCATGCCCCAAGCGCTGCAGGATGGCGCCGACGCGACCGAACGGTCTGTCAGAGGCCTTGTGGTATAGCTTGGGTCCCATTTCCAGTCTTCTTTAGTGGAGCCCGGCACCGTTCACTGTCTTAGGCGACTCTACGCCGAGGCGACCCCCCACACGGCGGCCAGCGAAGCCTGCTCCAGCCTCGGGTACCCCGTGTGGGAGGCCCTCGGAGGTGGCAATTCCCCCGGCCGTCAGTCCCCGATTTTCCTCGTGCCGGAGACGCTATTGGTGAGCATGAACTACCTGAAGAACGGAACGTCACTTGCACACTATGATGGACTTATCCGACATTGAGGTGTGATTGCCGTGAATAATATCCAGGATGCGCGGGAACTCGGCGAGCAGGTGAAAAGCCACCGGCTCCATGCTGGCCTGTCCCAGGAGGCACTTGCCCGTTCAACCGGTATCAGCCGTTCAACCCTCATTGACCTCGAGCAGGGCAGGAACGTCTCCGTCAGCACCGCCCTGAAGGTTCTCTCCCAGCTGGGCAGCGGGCTGGCCATTGAAGGGATCCCTCGGGAACCGGAACTCTACTGGACCGCGGAAACGGCAGCCCGTGAGATTAAGCGGGAGCTCCGCAACGGGGATCCGGATTTCGCCATGCGCGTGCTTTCCATGGCCGCCAGCTATTTCGACGATCTCAACCCAGCCGACCGCCGACGATTCCTCCGCGCCCGGCCTGCGTCGACTGGACGGAAGCGCTGGGACGCCCTGCTGGCAAGGACCTTCGCCTACAAATGCCATCAGCACGGACTGAAAGAGCCGGACTGGACGAGCACTCCCCCGCTGGAGTCGAAATGGTATGCCACCCCGCGCAAACATGTCTCGCATGCCTGGAAACAACGAATGGCCGAACGCACGCCCGTTGAATTCGCCGAAGCGAACATCGTCTTCGACGCCGCGAACCTGGCCGCAGCGTGAGAGCGGGACGCCGCTCATATTACGGATCGGATGACATACGGGAGCTTCTCGTGGAACTGTCACGCCGGCTCCACGCCAGAGGTGCGGGGGCAGATATCTATCTCGTCGGCGGAGCGGCGATCGCCATCGAGTTTGACTCACGGCGGTCGACGACAGACATCGATGCCGTGTACCACCCGGAGCAGACGGTGCAGGATGTAGCCACTGAGATGGCCCGAGAATTGGGTCTGGACCCGCGGTGGCTGAACAACGCCGCCCGGGCCTACATCCCGGACGGACAGGACACGGAAGCGGTAGAAGTAACAGTCGCAGACAATCTCGTGCTGCGCGTCGCCTCACCAAGATTCCTCTTAGCCATGAAGCTCGCGGCCGGCCGGGACCGGGACATCCCCGACATCGCCGTACTCTGTCGCGCCTTGGACATAAGCACCGCCGAAGCGGCCGTAGACGTAGCAGTCGAGCTTTACGGTGAACACTCAATGCAACTCAGTAACCGCGACGACTTACTGCTGGTTGCTCAGGAGGCTCTGGACAGCGCCAGCAACTGAAGCGCGGCTTGACGAAATCGCCGTTATCGGCGTACGAAAAATCGGCCGGGGGAGTAGTCCAAAAAGCAAAAATAGGCGTGCATTTGGTTGCCCGAGGAGGGTGAGCTTTACAGCAGATCCAACTCCTAGATGAGTCCGAAGTCGACATCGGGGCTAAGTGTGGCGGTGAATGTCCTGTAGCTGTGCCTCGCTACGAGAATGCCGCAATCGGTAGCTTTCGCTTAAAGCAGACGGGAGGCATGTTCCAGTTGGCGATCTCGCGCTGCGCGGTCCTGCGCTTCGATAATGATTGAAGTGACTGTCGGCGTGGTTGGTCTCCGTTGTTCAGTCCATGAAGGGTCTTGAAGGTCCTTGTCAGGCCTGGAAAGGGCTTGGGCTTTGAGATGCTCACCCGGGAGCAGTAGCGTCACACACCTCTGGCGAGAAGTTCGTCAAGGTGCTCATTGAGTGTACGAAAACGATCATTTGGCAGCCCGCATCGCTGCGATATGGACCGTGGGGCATGCCGGCGGCCGGGTGCGTACATCCCGCTGGTGAAGGTTGTCTGCAAGGACAGGTCGGTGATGGCCCCGGAGAGAATCAGAATTTCCTCCCAGTAGTGGTGGGTGATCACACCGCTACCTGTTTCGGCGCCCGGGTCATACCGCTGCCGCGCTGTGGAGTCCCCTGTAGAGGGGTCCTGAGCCAGGATCTGCTCCCATATCCCACTACGGGCGAGTGCGTTCAGTTGTCGCCAAGGTGCGAAGGGCTCGTGGAGTTCCAACGCCGGTTTCTGCATATAAATCCTTGATGCTGCTCTGTCGTGGCATCGGCCGTTGCCGTTACATCTGATGGCAGAACTGTTGGGACAGCCTTGGCCCTGGGAGTGGACTGCTTGTGCTTCGGGCGGCCACGACGTGCCACTGCCGCTTCAGCTTTTTGCTTGAAGCGGCAGTGGCAGGTCGGTTGGTGGGGGTTGTCAGACTCCGGCGTGCAGCCGGCGGTTCGCCAGCACGGGGATGACCTGGCGTGTCATCTGTACCGTTTCCAGGTCGACTGTGGCCACGAGTTCGCCGACTTTTTCGTCGAGTTCTTCAAGGACGACGCCCATCGGGGAAACGAGCAGGCTGTGGCCGATCCCGAACCGGGGGCCGGCGGGTTCCTCTATCCCGGCGGTTGATGCGTCTGCCTGGTCGCAGGCGATGATCCAGGTGGTCGAGTCGATGGCGCGTGCTTGGTTGAGGAGCCGCCAGGCGTCTACTTTGCCTTCACCGGCGCCCCAGTGAGCGGTGACGATGATGACTTGGGCTCCGCGGTCTGCGAGCTCACGGAAGAGTTCGGGGAAGCGTACGTCGTAGCAGGTGGCGACGCCCACGGTGATTCCGTCCACTTCAAAGGTGAAGGGCTCGCTGCCTGGCTCGACGTCGGCAGATTCTGAGAATCCGTAGGCGTCGTAGAGGTGGATCTTGTCGTAGCCGTCATGGATGCCTTCACCGGTGACCAGGATGGTGTTCTTTACCCTGCCGCCGGCTGCGGGCTGGAACGTTCCGACGAGGACGATCACATTGAGTTCGCGGGCGAGGTCTCGGACGGCCGTGGCCCATGGCCCTTCGATGGTTTGTGCATGGGCAGCCGGGGCGGTACCGAACCGGACGAGGGAAGCCTCGGGAAGTACGACGACGCGGGCGCCCGTGGCGGCGCCTTTGCGCACGGCGTCCAGGACGAGTTCGAGGTTCTTGTTGGGGTCTTGGGTGGTGGCGATCTGTTCTACTGCGACGGTGAGCTGCGGGGAGGTCATGGTGTTTGTCCTTTGTTTGCGTTGGATTGACGAGGCGGAGTTTTGGTTTAGTAGATGGAGTGGCTTGCGAGTTCCCGGCTGTCTGGATTACGGGCCATGCTGACGCCGATCAGTGTGATGGTGGCGACGACGACGATGTAGAGCGCCAGGGGCAGCCAGGTTCCGTAGGTTCCCAGGAGCCAGGTGAAAAGCAGTGGTGCGATGGCTCCGCCGAAGACTCCTCCGATGGTGTAGGCCATGGAGCTGCCGGCGTAGCGCAGGCGGGGGCTGAACTGTTCGGACACGAGTGCTGCCTGGGGTCCGTACATCAGCGAGTTGCAGAGTAGGCCGAAGATCACGGCGAGGACGATGCCGAAGTAGCCGGTAGCCATCAGAGGGAAGAAGACGAAGGGGTAGATGATGGACAGCCCGGCGCCGATGGCGGTAACAAGGCGTCGGTTAATACGGTCAGAGAGGTAGCCTGCGGCGGGCACCATGAAGACCTGGCATGCCGAGCCGATCACGACGGCGAGAAGCGCCTGGCCTGGCTGAAGCCCGAACTCGCGGGTTGCGTACGTGAGGATGAAGACGGTCGACAGCGCGTACATGACGTCGGGTGCGATGCGTGACATGGTGGCGGCGAGCAGCGCCTTGCGCTCGGTCCTGAAGAGGTCGGCCAGCGGGGACTTAGGGGTCAGGCCCTGTTCCTTCATGGCTTCGAACACAGGCGTTTCTTCGATTTTGAAGCGGATGATGAGGCCAACAACCACCAGGACGGCGGAGATCAGGAATGCGATGCGCCAGCCCCAGGCGAGGAAGTCCTCTTTGGGCATAAGGGCAAGGAGTGCGAGGGCTCCGTTGGCCATCAGGTTGCCGAGGGGCGGTCCGATCTGGGCTGCAGATCCAAACAGTCCTCGCTTGCTTGGATCGCCATGTTCTGCGGATATGAGGACGGCTCCGGCCCATTCACCGCCGACGCCAACGCCTTGGCACAGGCGCAGGAATACCAGCAGGATCGGGGCAGCGATGCCGATCGTGGCATATGCCGGGATCAGGCCTACCGCGACGGTAGCGATGCCGATCAGCAGCAGCGTCCAGACCAGAACCTTCTTTCGGCCGATCCGGTCACCGAGCCGGCCGAACAGCACGCCGCCGAGGGGACGTGCCACGTATCCGACGGCGTAGGTGGCAAAGGCGGCAAGTGTTCCGGCCAGTGGATCGGACGAGGAAAAAAACACCTGGCCAAAGACCAACGCCGAGGCCGCGGAGTAGATGGCGAAGTCGTACCACTCAAGGCTGGTTCCGGTAAGGGCGACGATAAAGCCGCGCTTTCCCTGACCCTTGTGGGCGGTATTGCCCTGTTGTTGCGCCGTGGAGATCTGCTCAGTCACGGGTAGCTCCTTATGGAATTGATGCGAATGATGTTCGCGGCGGGATGGTTTAGGGCCGTTGGCCGCTTTCCAAACTTCCGGGCTTGCTTTGTATAGAGAGCGTATACAGAGCCGTATGGAGTGTGTATGCTGACACTATACTGTGATGCGCATCGCAGCAATACCCCACTAACAACTGTTCATAAGGAGCTTTCATGTCCCTGAAGTTCACGCTTCCGTCCAGCGAATCCGTCGCCGTTGATGTAATCAACCTTCTGAATGGCGGCTACGCCGGCCGTCACCAGGAGCACGTCCGGGCGCACGTCGAGGAACTCGCCCTGCTCGGCGTCCCCGCTCCGACCGTTACTCCGACGATGTACCCGGTCTCGCCCTACCTGGCACAACAGGCCACCGTTGTCCCTGTGCAGCACCAAAAGACGTCGGGCGAAGTGGAATGGGCCATTGTCGTGGCCGAGGATGGCCGCATCCTCCTGACCCTGGCCTGTGATCATACCGACCGCGAACTTGAAGTCCATGGCATTGCCTGGTCAAAGAATGCCTCCCCTGATGTGCTCGCGACGGACGCCTGGCTCCTGAGTGAGGTCGAAGATCATATTGACGAACTAACCCTCACGGCCTGGGTCACCAACAACGGAGTGGAAGAAAAGATCCAGTCCGCCACATTCGCTGACCTGCTTCCCCCTCCCACTGGGTGGATGTGCTGAAGGAACGCAACCTCCTCAACCCCGGCACTGTCCTGATCTCCGGCACCGTCAATATGGTCGAAGGGGTCAACCAGTTCGCGGACGCGTGGCGTGCAGAACTGACTGACCCAAAGCTTGGACGCACCATCTCCCTCAACTACGACGTTGTGCAGATGGCCACCCCCATCGGCTGATCATCCCCGGCCACTCATGGGCGGGCGGAGATCTTTCCCGCCCGCCCATGAGGTGCCACCTCCTCGCCGCGCCCGGTCCTGGCCGGCGCCGCCCCCTTTACGTATGCGGAGCGTATACTATGGCCATGCAAACAGTGCCGTCCAACCGTGACCGTGTCTACGCCTTTATCCGTGACGAAATCCTGCCGGACTCGACCCAGCACGGCAGTTTCCTCACCGAGGAGCAGGTGGCCGACCGCGTCGGCGGGACTTCCCGTACCCCGGTCAGGGAGGCGTTCCTGCTGCTGGCTTCGGAAGGATTGCTGCAGCTTGTCCCCCGGCACGGGGCTTATGTCCCGCCGGTGACGAAGCAGGAAATCAATGAAGCATTGGAATACCGGTCCTTCATTGAAGCGAAGGCTGCAGAAGTCGTGATTGAGCGTGGAACCATCCCTGTGGAAGCCATGGAACTGGCGCTAAAACATCAGTCCGACAGCTCGGACGCGGGGCATGAAAGAGAGTTCGTGGAGTGGGACAACGAGTTCCACCTCGCACTCGTCCGAGCGGTGGGCAACTCACTGATGACCAAGTCCTATGCGGATCTTCGCGCCCGGCATATCCGCATCGGAATACGGGCCTTGATGAACACCCCCGAGCGTCAGGCTGCGGTCATCGCTGAACACCAGGCAATTATCGATGGCCTGAAATCCCAGGACCCGGAAATCGCCAAGAACGCCCTCCTTGGGCATATCCGAACCACCGCAGCCGGGCTCGCCGAAATATAGGCGAAACCGGCTCGCCTAAACATGGAGGCACGGACTCCCAAGGCGGAGCGGTGCCGCTCAAATCATCGGTTCCTTTAGGGCTGGCGGCCCGGCCGGGCTGGCGTCCGCGTACGGCTCGGAGCAGGCAATGAAATGTTGGACGAGGGGCTCATGGTCTCCAGAGCGCACCACTACGGAAAGCTCCACCAGATCAACGCGCCTGCGCAGCTCCCGCCAGACAAGCCCCTTGGGCTGTTGCCTGGCCGAGGACTCCGGAGCAAGAGTTACTCCCAGCCCGCACCGGACCATGGCGAGCTGGGAGTTGATGGAGTTGGCGTAGTGCCGGGCTTCGGGGCTGAACCCCGCTTGGCGGCAGGCGGCCACGAGTTCGTCATGGTAGTCCGGTGAAATATGCCGTGGCAGCCACACCCATGGTTCATCACGGAACTCGGCAAGGCTGACTGGCCCCTCGCCCTGAGCGAACCTGTGGTCTTCGGGCAAGGCAACCACAAAATGATCCCGGCGCAGCGGTACTGACCTTAGCCGTCTGCCTGTGGCGGTCTGGCGGATCACGGCCACGTCCAGCTCCCTGCGCTCCAAGGCATCGCGCCCATGGTGGGAGTCGATCTCCTGAACCTGCAGTTCCACGAGCGGGCGGGACGCCCGGAACCTTTGCAGAATCTGCGGGAGCGTTTCACTGAAAGCCGAAGTGACCGCCCCGACCCGGAGGGTGCCGGTCATTCCGCCGTTTGCCAGCGCCGCCACTTCGCGGGCACGTTCAGAAGCCCCGACGAGCAGCCTGCACTGCTCCAAAAACAACTGCCCCGCCCCGGTCAGCGAGACGCTCCGGCTTGACCTGTTCAACAGCGCCGTTCCCAGCTGGCGCTCCAGATGAAGAATGGCCTGGCTCAAGGGCGGCTGCGACATGTTCAGCCTGTCGGCTGCGCGGCTGAAATTCAGCTCCTCGGCAACGGCAATGAAGTACCGGGCCTGTCGTACTTCCACCATCGTGATCTAGTCGCCCTTCGTCTTTCAGCTATATCAAACCAGACCTTCACTCTATCAACCGGGTCCGGTTCACTTGAAGCATGACCACTTCAAACACCTCCCTGCTTGCCGGGTACGCCGAACTCGACTCGGCCGCCGTCTCGGACGCCCTGGATGCTTTGGATCTGCCCCCGGGCCAGGCCGGCTTCCTGCCGGTCTGGGGACACCCGAAAATCGTTGGCTTCGCTGTCACTGTTCAGCTCGAGCCTTACGTCCCGGGCCCCTCCGGCGCCCACATTGGGTCCGCCGCTGTTGCCGAGGCCACCGGTGAGAACGTCATCGTGGTGAACAACCAAGGCCGCACCGACGTCTCCTGCTGGGGCGGACTCCTGAGCCTGGGCGCTGCCTTGAACGGTGTCCGTGGCGTCGTGGCCGACGGCGCGTGCCGCGACGTCAACGAAGCCCGCGAAATGGGTTTCCCCGTCTTCTCCAAGGGCCGCATCCCGGCCACTGCCCGCGGCCGCCTGCAGCAGAAATCCGCCGGCGAACCTGTCCAACTCGGCAACGTCACCGTCACCCCCGGCGACGTGGTCTTCGCGGACGAAACAGGCGTCGTCGTGGTGCCCCGGGCACACGCCGGAGAAGTTCTTGAAAAGGCCCAGGCCGTCGCGGAACGGGAACGCGGCATCGCCGCGGACCTGCGCGCTGGCGTCGCACTTCACGAGGCCATGCGCGACGCGCGCCTGGCAGGAACCACCGAGGGACACTGATGAGCACCATTACTTCCGGCATTGCCGCCCGTTTGAAGGCGATCCCGACAGCTTCCATCTCCGATGCCATGGACTCCCTCGGCATCCACGGCACCCTCCACGGCCTCGCGCCGCTGACCTATGACTTCCGGGTAGGCGGACCAGCCTTCACCGTCCAGTACGAACCCGCCGGTTCCGAACGGGGCAGCGTTGGTGACTTCCTTGACGACGTCCCGCCCGGTGCCGTCGTGCTGATCGACAACCACGCCCGCACCGACGTCACCGTCTGGGGTGGCATCATGACCGAAATCGCCGCAGCCCGCGGCATCGGCGGAACCGTCATCAACGGCGTCTGCCGCGACCTGAACGCGGCCCTGCGGCAGGACTACCCGCTGTTCAGCCGCGGCCGGTTTATGCGTACCGGCAAGGACCGCGTCCGGCTGGTCGCTGTCAACGCCCCGGTCACCATCAACGACGTCGAGATCTCACCGCTGGACATCATCTGCGGAGACGCCGACGGCGCCCTCACCGTTCCCGCCTCCCGCGCTGAAGAGATCGCCGAGATCGCAGAACGTATCGAAGACGTCGAGGCCCGGATCATCGAGGCCGTCAAGGCGGGATCCACCCTGGTCCAGGCCCGCGCCGACCTGGGCTACCACGACCTGCAGACGAGGAAAGCATGAGCAACGCAGCAGGAGGACACTCCGCAGCCACACTGTACGAAGCCGCCAAACTGCCCTGCGCCTGTGACCCAGGTTTGAAGGCAGCCTGGCCCGGAGCCAAAGTCGCCGGACCGGCGTTCACAGTCCGCGGCATCGGCGGGGACAACCTAGCCCTGCACAACGCCGTCCTCTCCGCCCCTGCCGGAAGCGTCTTGGTCGTCGACCTGCAGGGCGCCGCGTACGGGCACTGGGGTGAAGTGCTTGCCGTCGCCGCGCAGCACCGCGGGATTGCCGGGCTCGTCATCGATGGTGGCGTCCGGGACTCCGAGGAAATGGGCACCATGAATTTTCCCGTCTTTGCCCGGCATGTCACCGTCGTCGGCACCGTCAAGGACTACCCCGGTGACCTGCGCTCCGCGGTCCGCGTCGGCGGCATCGTGGTCCACACAGGGGACATCGTGGTCGGCGACGCTGACGGCGTCGTCGTCCTGCCCCAGGAATCCGCCGCCGCCATTATCAGCCGCGCCGACCAGCGCGTTGCCGACGAGCAGCGCATCATCGCCGAGATCAGGGCCGGTAAATCCACCCTTGAGCTTTACAACCTCCGCGCCGAAGGCACCTTCAGCGCACGCTAACCCGCTGGCCGGGGAAGGCGAACCCTTCCCCGGCCATTGCCCGAAAGACGTCATGGAAACTGCAGCCCCGTCACTTCCCCGCACCACCGGTTCCACCGCCGTGGAACGCATCATCAGCAGCAGCAGACGCCCCAAAACCCTTGGGGCCGGTAAGCCAGGAGCGATCTCACTTGCCATGGGCGAACCGGATTCCGGCACCCCCGCCGCCATCATCGAAGCGGCCACGGCCGCATTGGCCTCCGGCAGGACCCGTTACGCTCCCATGGCCGGTTCCCCCACGCTCCAGCACGCCCTGGCCAAGCACACGACCACAAAATACGGTCGGCCCACCATGTCCGAGGAAATCGTTCTGACCCACGGCGGCAGTGGCGGGCTGGCAGCGACCATGCTCGCCCTGGTCAACCCGGGAGACCGTATCCTGATCCCGGAACCAACCTACTCCCTGTATGCAGACCACGGAGCCATGATCGGCGCCGAGGTCATCTGGGTACCCAACCTGGCCGACGGTTCCCTGGACCTGAACACCCTCCAGCAACAGGCAGCCGCGGCCAGGATGATCATCCTGTGCAATCCCGGCAACCCCACCGGCCGCGTCTACTCCGACAGCGACCTGCGCCGGCTCGAGAAGCTCCTCCAGGACAACCCTGAACTGCTGCTCCTGGCTGACGAAGCCTATGCAGACATCACCTTCGACGGAGGCGCCTTCACCTCCGCGCTCACACTGGCAGATGCACGGGAGCAAATCATCTGCTGCAGCACCTTCTCCAAGACCTACGCGATGACCGGCTGGCGCTTGGGACACGTTGTCGCGCCGGTGGAACTGGCCAACAGGATCAACACCATCCACCGCACCTTTAACGGGCCGCTGAGCACATTCATTCAGGACGCGGCATTGACTGCTCTTGAGGTTCCCGAGTCCGACCTTCAGGCTGCGGCACTGATGTACCAGCAACGGCGGGACGTCGTTGTCCAGGCCCTGTCCGGGCTTCCCGGCGTTGAGATGTTGACGCCGCAGGGCGCGTTCTACGCCTTTCCAAAGATCACCTCACTCCTCAGCTCGGATGAAATGACGGCCCGCTTCGCTGAGGCCGGGGTACTGGTCCGGTCCGGCAGCGAGTTCGGGCCCTCCGGTGAGGGCCACATTCGCATCTCCTTTGCGACGGACGTTGAAGCCCTGAAGGAAGGGCTGGCCCGCTTCACAGCGGCAGTGCAGGTACTGGTATGAAACGCAGGGATTCTTTGTTTAGGGCCGCCATTCACTCAGAGGGGCTCAGGAGCCTCCGTTACGACGATTGGGATGCACTGGCGGGCGGGCGGGTGGAGATCCGCCGCTACGGACACGTGGTCCAGACCGGAGTCGTGGAAATGGTGATGCCGGACTCCTCCGCGCTCTGGCTGGATGCAGACCCGATGCACGAGCGGCGGTACTTCTCAAAGTCCGACGGCTTCGAGGCGTGGATCAGCCCCCGGGATCTCCAACCCCTGATCCGCCAAACCCCGGCACTGGGATAAACCTGCTCCCCCGACAGCGGAAACGTCCGGCCAAAACTACATGCCCGAAGGAAAGATCTTGACCACACCGAGCACATTAACCAGGCACCGAATGCCTTTGACGATCGACGGGACCACGGTGCAGCTCTCCTGCATCAGCCGCTCCGGCGCCGGGCTTCCCATCGTGTTCCTGCACGGCTTCGGCTCCACCAAGGAGGACTACGCGGATGTGGCGCTGCATCCTGCCTTCGCAGGCCGCCCAATCTTTGCCTACGACGCACCCGGCTGCGGGGAGTCCGAGTGCTCCGACCTGGACCGGATCTCCATTCCCTTCCTGGTTAAGACCGCCCTGACAGCCCTCGCCGAGCAGGGCATTGACCGGTTCGACCTGGTGGGGCACTCGATGGGCGGGCTGACTTCCCTGATGCTCGCCCACCAGCACCCCGAACGCGTCGCCAGCTTCACCGACATTGAGGGCAACGTAGCGCCTGAGGACTGTTTCCTCAGCCGCCAGATCTTCCTGCACCCGCACGAGGACCCGGAGCAGTTTCTTGAAGACTTCATCGCCAGGAACTGGGCTGCCCCCTTCTACTCCAGCCCCCTGTACGCGACCAGCGTCCGCTACAAGGTCCGCGCCCGCGCGGTCCGCGGAATCTTCGAATCCATGGTGGACCTCTCGGACAACGCACACCTGATGGAGAAATTCCTGGCCCTGCCGCTGCCACGAATGTTCATGTACGGAGAGCAGAACAAGACCCTCAGCTACCTGCCCCACCTGGCAGCCAACGGCGTGGTTCTGGCCGAAATCCCGCACAGCGGTCACTTCCCCATGTACTCCAACGCCCCGGAGATGTGGCGCAGGATCGCGGCCTTCCAGGAACGGGCGAATGAATCCTCACATGCTGCGGAGACCGCCTGCACGTGACCTCACCGCCGGCACGAGGATGTGCCGTCCCAAACCCTTCGGAGAAAACTGAATGAAAGTACCTCAACACGACCTCGCCGACGAGCTCGAAAACGAACGGGAGCTGACCGGCGACGCCGCCGCCGCTGTCCGTGACTTCGCCAGGGAGGAGCAGGGCTACCATAAGAGCCTCAAACCCCGGCAGATCCAAATGATTGCCATCGGCGGCGCGATCGGCACGGGCCTCTTTATGGGCGCCGGCACACGGCTCAGCAACAGCGGTCCTGCGCTCATTCTTGTGTACGCGGTCTGCGGATTCTTTGGCTTTTTGATTTTGCGCGCGTTGGGGGAACTGGTCCTGCACCGCCCCTCGTCCGGCTCCTTTGTCTCCTATGCACGCGAGTTTTACGGGGAGAAGATGGCCTTCGCCGCGGGCTGGCTGTATTTCCTGAACTGGGCCATGACCTCCATCGTCGATGTCACCGCGGCAGCCCTCTACCTCAAATTCTGGGCCCAGTACTGGGAACCGCTGCAGGCTGCACCCCAATGGTCGCTGGCCCTGATCGCCCTAGTCGTGGTGCTTGCCCTGAACCTGGTATCCGTCAAGCTCTTCGGCGAAATGGAGTTCTGGTTCGCCCTGGTGAAGATCCTCGCCCTTGTGGCCTTCCTTATCATCGGTGTGGTCTCCATCCTGACCGGGGCGACCACCGAAGCCGGACCCACCGGTTTCAGCGTGATTGCCGACAACGGCGGGTTCTTCCCGACCGGGGCAATAGCGCCCCTCCTGGCCGCCACCGGCGTCATCTTCGCCTACGCCGGCATCGAACTGATCGGCACCGCCGCCGGAGAAACCGCCAAACCGGCAGAGATCATGCCCAAAGCGATCAACACAGTGGTGCTGAGGATCGCCGTGTTCTACGTCGGCTCAGTGCTCCTGCTGTCACTGCTCCTGCCCTTCACGACATACAAGGCCGGCGAATCACCCTTCGTGACGTTCTTCTCGCACCTTGGCAACCCCGCGGCCGGGGCCGCCTCCGCATCCATCATGAACTTCGTCGTCCTGACCGCAGCACTTTCAAGCCTCAACGCCGGTCTGTACTCAACCGGTCGGATTCTGCGCTCCATGGCGCTGAACGGTTCAGCGCCTGGCTTCACGGCCAGAATGAGCACCAACGGAGTCCCCTATGGCGGAATCCTCCTCACGACGGTGCTGACCCTGCTCGGCGTCGGGCTCAACGCGCTGGTCCCGTCCAAGGCATTCGAGATCGTCCTGGAAGTGTCCGCCCTGGGTATCATCGGCTGCTGGGCCACCATCATCCTGTGCCAGATGAAACTGCACCGGCAAGTCCGGGCCGAATTGCTGGTCCGGCCTGCCTTCCGGCTGTTCGGCGCCCCATTCACGGCCTGGCTGACCTTGGCCTTCCTGGCCTTCGTCCTGGTATCCATGGGATTCTCCGACACCGGCCGCTGGGTCCTGGCATCACTTCTGATCGTCATTCCCCTCCTGATCGCGGGCTGGTTCGCCGCCCGCAAAGGGATAGAAGCCGCTGCCCGGGAACGGCAGGGCTACACCGGAAGCTTCCCGGTCGTGGCAGACCGGACGGACCGACCCGGGTCATAAACCCATCGGCTCCGGCTGTGCAGCGGGATGGGAAGGCAAGAGCCGCCCGCCCCGCTGCCCATTCAGGTCAGCCTCTTCGCCCTTCCCCATAAAGGTAGATCGACATTAGGTGGTCTTCGGACCGGCGAAGGTATTCCAGGAGCATGTCAGCAAGCTCCGCGGAAGTCCCCGGCGGACAAGGCGTCGGCAATGCGCTCGTTCTCCTGCAGTAGCGGGTGCAGGAGGCGACGTTGACAGATTCCTTATGGAAGAACAGCCGCATCTCAGCAAGGACTTGCTGCATCAGGCTTACTCTCCGCCAGTTCCACGATGGCCTCGTGAAACCGCCGGTTGGCTGTGGCGAGGGCGTTAAGGTCTCCCCAGCTTTTCAGGAGGGACTTCCCCCGCCTACAAGCCGGACACCTGCCGCACAGGAAAGTAAGCAGAGTGCCCCCCAGAACGTTGACACTCTCCAGCGAAGGCTTCAGCATCGCGACATGCGAAACGATGTCCCACGACCTGGTCATCGGGCACGTCCCCGCCGACTGTGTCGCGCCGGAGACGGCTGCTTTCCGTGTCGGCGACCGGGTACGTTTCCGTCATCCGTAAGGCGCTGCCTTATTACCTCGACTGTGCGGGATGGGCTCTGGCCCAGATGAACTGTCACATCCATACAAGAGGTTCCGAGTGATCGAGATGGAGTCCGCGGCGAGCCCCTTGAACTCTTACCGGAGGTGGAACTGCGGATGTGCTGGTGCAGAAGAATGCCAACCCAAAGATGCTGCATGTCTCCTTGCCTGGTCCTCGCATTGGTCGGCCCTGCGCCTTTGATGGCCGGCAGATGCTGCGCGTCTTTGGTCCCTGCAATGGATCAGCGCCAGCCGTCATGGCAGTTTTGCCGGCCGGCTCCGACAGCACTCGGCGTCGTTTGCGACAGGGCCGAATGTCCGGTCCACGGCCACCTCCCGCTTGCGGTGTGGCTATACCGATAGGACATCTCCGGGACTTGGAGTCATTGCTGCAAAGCCGTGAAAACCAGCCGCGGCACTGCGGTGGCGCATGAAAATGCGACGTGGCGTGCTTCGATGCTATTAGTAGGAGCGGGGCAGACCCAGGACCTTGGTGGCGACGAAGCTTTTGATCAGGTTGTTGTTGACTGGGGCTACTTGGAACATGCGGGTTTCGCGGAATTTGCGTTCGACGTCGTATTCGTCCACGAAACCGTAGCCGCCGTGGGTGTCCAGGCAGGCGTTCGCTGCCGCCCAGCTG
Organism: Arthrobacter sp. MMS24-T111; assembly: GCF_054888995.1. Lineage (NCBI taxonomy): Bacteria > Bacillati > Actinomycetota > Actinomycetes > Micrococcales > Micrococcaceae > Arthrobacter > Arthrobacter sp. MMS24-T111. The sequence goes on from NZ_JBTZRO010000002.1 coordinate 130,094, forward strand.
GCTTCGGAGGCCAGGTGTTTAGCCATGTTGGCCTCGGCGCCGCAGGGTTCGCCGGCGTCAAAGAGCCGCGCGGCCTCGTAGCGCATCATGTCCGCGGCCCGGACCTTCATGTAGGCGTCGGTGATGGGGAACTGGACCCCCTGGTTGGTACCGATTTTGCGGCCGAACACCTCGCGGCTGTTGGCGTAGGCCACGCCGCGCGTTGTGAACCAGTAGCCGTCCCCGATCGCTTCGGAGGCCAGCAGGATGCGCTCGGCGTTCCAGCCGTCAATGACGTAGCGGAAGCCCTTGCCTACCTCGCCGATGACGGCCGATGCCGGGACGCGCATGCCGTGGTAGTGGATCTGGTTGGTGGCGTAGTTGAACATGGTGCGGACCTTGACGACTTCGAGGGTCTCCGGTTGTTCGGCACGGACCTGGCGCAGGTCCACCAGGAAGAGGGTGAGGCCGTCGGTCTTGTCGGTGCCTCTGCCTTCGGGTTTTTCGGAGGTGCGGGCCAGGACGAAGAGCAGATCCGATTCCTCGATGCGGCTGGTCCAGCTCTTATGACCGGTGATGATGAAATCGTCGCCGTCGCGCACGGCTGCGGTCTCGATGCTGGTGGTGTCCGATCCTGCCTTGTCTTCGGTGATGGAGAAGGCCTGCAGCCGTAGCGAGCCGGCGGCGATCTGCGGCAGGTACTCGTTCTTTTGGTCGGCGTTGCCGTGCCTGAGCAGAGCACCCATGGTGTACATCTGCGCATGACATGCCGCTGAGTGTCCGCCGGACTTGTTGATTTCCTCCATGATGACGCTGGCCTCGGTCAGGCCAAGGCCCAGGCCGCCGTATTCGGTGGGGATCAAGGCCGAGAGCAGGCCGGCTTCGGTGAGCGTGTCCACAAATTCCTGAGGGTAGCGGCGGTTGCGGTCCGTTTCGCGCCAGTACTCGTCGGGGAAGCCTGCGCACAAAAGGCGGGTCTGCTCGCGCAGCTGGTCCAGTCCGGCGGTGAGGGTATGCATCGGTGCTCCTTTGAATGGTTGACGGCGACCTTCTGTCACTGCTGGGACACGACGATACTCTAATATATTGGGAGCTCGCAAGGCCTTTTGTTGCCATTAGCCAACATACAAAAACCTTGACATTACAGGAAAAAAACCGCCAAACTTGTGGAGGATCATCAATATATTTGGATCAAGGAGATCACCAATGACCGACGAAGCAACGCAGGCAGCATCAACCGAAGGCCGCGTGGTTGAGGGCTGGACGGGGCGCCTTTTTGAAGACTTCTCCCCCGGCGACATCTACTACCACCCGTTCGGCAAGACCGTGACGGAGGCGGACAACCAGTCCTTCACACTCATGACGCAGAACGTGGCCAAGACCCACGTGGACCGCAATTTCGCCAAGGCCACCGAGTTCGGCCTGCCACTGGTCAACTCCACCTTCACGCTCGCGCTGGTGACCGGCCAGTCGACCATCGACCTGTCCATGAATGTCTTCGCGAACATGGGCTGGGACGAGGTCCGGATGCCGAACCCCGTCTACGAGGGCGACACCATTTACTCCCGGTCCAAGGTCCTCTCCACCCGGGAGTCCAAGTCCCGTCCCAACCTCGGCCTGGTCACTGTCGCCACCGAAGGCTTCAACCAGGACAGCAAGATCGTGATCAGCTACCGCCGTACATTCATGGTGTACCGGCAGGGCCACCTCCCCGGCGTCGAGTCCGCCCGCCCGGATGAGGCCACACTGCCCTCGATCGGGGACTTTCAGTGACGGCCCCGGGAAACCTTGGGACGGCGGGCCTGACCGCCGCGGACACCGTCGCTGCTGCGGTCACCGCTTTGTTCGTTCCCGGTGACCGCCCCGAACGGCTCGCCAAGGCAGCCGCCGCGGGCGCGGGCATCGTGATCATTGACCTCGAAGACGCCGTGGCCCCGGACGCCAAGTCGGCAGCGCTGGCAGCGACGGTGGAGGCAGTGGCACCGTCCGACCGAGGTGCACCGGTGCCTGCCCTGGTCCGGGTGAACCCGCAGGGTTCCGGCCATTACGACGCCGACACCACCTTGCTGCTCTCCGCCGCCCGGACGCCGGGGTCCGGCCTGCTGGGCCTCGTAGTGCCGAAGGCCGAAGACCCCGGCGCACTGCGCCAGCTGCGCGCCGACATGCCCGAGCACCTGGCCCTGGTCCCGCTCATCGAGTCCGCGCTCGGCGTGGTGAACGCCGTGGAACTGGCACGGGTGCCGGGCGTGACCCGGCTGGCGTTCGGAGCCATCGACTTCGCCCTCGACATAGACGCCGACGGCGGGGACCGATTCCTTGACCACGCCCGGTCCCACCTTGTCCTGGCCTCCCGCGCCGCCGGCATTGCCGCGCCGCTCGATTCGCCGTCGACCGACATCAAGGACACCGTACGTGTAACCGAGTCGGCACGGCTGGGTCGGAACTTCGGTTTCGGCGGCAAGCTCTGTATCCACCCCGCCCAGCTCGCCACCGTGCACGAAGCGTTTGCGCCCACGGAGGCGGACATAGAGTGGGCACTGTCCGTGATCGGCGCCGAAGGCGGCGCCACCCAGGTGGATGGCCAGATGATCGACCGGCCCGTCACAGAGCGGGCCAAACGTATCCTGCAGCGTGCAGGGAAGGAGCAGTAAATGGGCACCCTCCCCCTGGCAGGCATCACCGTCATCTCCCTGGAACAGGCCGTCGCCGCCCCGTTCGCCACCCGCCAGCTCGCCGACCTCGGCGCCCGGGTGATCAAGGTGGAACGGGACACCGGTGACTTCGCCCGCGGCTACGACACCAAGGTCCACGGCATGGCCAGCTACTTTGTCTGGCTGAACCGGTCCAAGGAAAGCATCGTTCTGGACCTGAAGTCCGACCAAGGCATGGCGGTACTCCGCAAGCTCGTGTCCACCTCTGACGTGCTGGTCCAAAACCTCGCCCCCGGTGCCATCGAACGCCTGGGACTGGGCCCGGACGAGGCTCTGGCCCTGAACCCGCGCCTGATCCACACTTCCATCTCCGGTTACGGCCGCGGCGGTTCCTATGAACAGAAAAAGGCCTACGACCTGCTGATCCAGTGCGAGACCGGCCTGCTCAGCGTCACCGGCACCCCGGATTCCCCCGCCAAGGTGGGCGTGTCTATCGCGGACGTATCCGCCGGCATGTACGCCTACTCCGGCATCCTGACCTCACTGCTGCAACGGGCTACCACAGGCCGCGGCGACGTCCTGGAGATCTCCATGCTCGAAGCACTGGGCGAATGGATGGCCCAGCCCTACTTTTACACGGAATACGGCGGGGCCCCACCCGTCCGCAGCGGTGCGCAGCATGCCAGCATTGCCCCCTACGGACCATTCGGCGCTGCCGACGGCACCGTGTTCTTCGGCATCCAGAACGAGCGCGAATGGGCCAAGTTCTGCACTGATGTGCTGCAGCAGCCCGGACTTGCGCAGGACGCACGCTTCGCCGGCAACGCCCTGCGCGTGGACAACCGTCCGGCGCTGCACGAAGCCATCAGCGCAGTCCTCGGGACGCTGCCGGTGGCCGAGGTCCTGTCCCGGCTGGACGCCGCGGGCGTTGCCAACGCCCAATTGCGCGACATGCACGAGTTCTCCGCGCACCCGCAACTGGCAGAACGCAACCGCTGGCGTGATGTTGGCTCCCCTGTGGGCCCGCTGCGCAGCCTGCTCCCGCCGGTTACATCCCGGGAAGCCGACGTCAGGATGGATCCGGTGCCGGAGATCGGCGAACACACCGAAAAGATCCTGGCCGAACTGGGGCTCTGAGCCCCGGGCTGGCTATGCCGGGAACCACCACCTGAGTTTCCCGGGTTTCGCATTAGCCACGGCAGGCCCGGTAACCCCGGGCCTGCCGTGGCTAATGCCGTATGTTAGGTGGGGAAATTGATCAGAAAGAGTCCGCAGCCCATGACCAGCCGCAGCCCCCGCAGCAGCGCACGCCCGCAACTGAGCGAGAAGGCAACGGCCCATATCCGGGGCCTCATCATGTCCGGTGAACTGCGGCCTGGAACCTTGGTCCGCCCCGAGACAATCGGCGAGCAACTGGGCATCTCCACCACGCCGGCGCGCGAGGCGCTGCAGGCCCTCAGGGTGGAAGGCTTCCTGGAACTTGTGCCGCGGCACGGGTTCGTCGTGGCGTCGCTGACCGGGCAGGACATCCGCGACCTCTTCCAGGTCCAGGCCCTTATCGGCGGGGAACTAGCCGCTCGGGCCGCCGCCAACGCCACCGAACAGGATGTGGCCGAACTCGAAGCACTGCACCACGAACTGAGCGCGGCCGCCGCCCGGAACAACCACGAACTCCTGGAAGAGAAGAACCACGCCTTCCACCGCGAGATCAACCTGATGGCCGATTCCCGGAAAACTGTATGGGTCTTGGGGCTGGTTACCCGCTACGTTCCCCGGCAGTTCTACTCCACCATCCCCGGCTGGCCCCAAGCAACGATGGACGACCACGCCGAACTGCTCCAGAGCATCAAAGCAAAAGAGCCGGAGGCGGCACGGGCAGCAATGCACCAGCACATCGTCCACTCGGGTGAACTGCTGGCCGCCCACTTCGACGACCGCATCGCCGCAGCCCAGCGTGACGTCCCGCCTCCTTCCTAGGCACGGTTCAGCTTGCAGGTGACATTATCTTCTCCCAGACGTGCCACTGAACTACTGAACCAGGCGGGCGGACGGCCACTTTCCGGCACTAATCAGGCTAAGAACCGTCTCTTCCAGGACGTCCGCGACCATCCGGACGGCACTCGTGGACCGTGAGCCCGCGGGCCTGGCGAGGACGATCCTCCGGGGGATCCCCGGGTTGACGATGGGAGCTGCGTTGAGGGTGCCGCCCGCCGCTTCGGCCGCCACCATGATGCCTGGCAGGACCGTCCATCCGAGCCCGCCCTGCACCAACTGTCTCTGAACCAGAGCATCATTGGTTTCCACTGCTATGTCCAGCGCCAGCCCGATTCGCGCCGCGGAACTTTCCACGAGCGAGCGGATGCCATGCGGCGGGCTCGGCATCACAAGGGACCGCTGCAACAGGTCGCGAAGGTCCACACCCTCAGCCGCGAGAAGGCCTTCCATTGGGGGTGCCACCGCCCACAGGTCCTCATCCAAGAGCGTCCTAACGTCAAGTGCGGCCGCCGGCGGCTGGTTGTAGGTGAGGGCAACGTCCACGTCCCCAGCCTCAAGCCAGCGGCTGAGGTGGCCGCCATACCCGGTCACTATCCGCAGGCGGACCCCTGGATGCCGCTCCGTCACGGCGGAAACCACGGGGACAGCGAGTAAGGCGGCGGTGCTGGCCAGAAGGCCCAGAGTCACGATTCCGTAGAGGCCCGCACCGGAGGAGCGCGCCTCCTCCCGGGCGCGGTCCAGCTCGCTAAGTGCCCGCCGTGCGCGTTCGATGACCTGGACGCCGATGTCCGTTGCCCTCATCCCTGCGCGGCCCCGATCGAAGAGCACTGCACCGAGCTCGGCCTCCAGGTTGTGAATTTGGCGGGTGACCGCGGGCTGCACCACATGCAGCAGCTCAGCGGCCCGTGTCACGCTTCCCGTGTCTGCCACCGCCAGCAGTGCCTGAAGCTGCCTCATTTCCATGGTTCCTCCGTCCGGAGCCTAGGACACTGCCTTACCTGCCGTTCCTGGGGCAGGTAAGGCACCGAATAGGCTCACGATCACCCTATGACATTCGTCCATCACAAAAAGGTATTTGTGACCCTGATCCATAACGCGGACGATGGAATGAATCCCGTTGGTGCCCCCGGCAACATCCTGATGGCACCCGACACACCTGCACCGCGCGAAGGATAGAGATGCTGCCCCACGTAACAACCCCCGATCCAAAGCCCGCCCAATCCGGGGAACAATCCAGCAGGACGCCAGACGCCGACGTCCGGCGCCCGCTGCGGGGCCGGTCCGCCGCGATGGCCCGGAACATGGAGGCGAGCCTGGCGATCCCCACGGCCTCAACCATCCGCACGTTCGAGGTCTCGGCCCTGATGCATTGGCGGGAAAAGCTGCGGGCAGAGGGCTTCAACGTCCCCATCGCCGCCGTCCTCGCCACGGCGATGGCCCGAGCCGCCCAGGGTCCTGTACCCGCAGCAAGGCGGAGGATTGAAACGGCGGAGAAGGACCTGGTACTGGTCGAAGAAGCAACGGTGAACCTTGGGGTGGCCGTGGATGTGGAGACCGCCGCCGGCCATTCGATCATGGTCCCCGTGATCCGTGACGCCGCCAAGCTTTCCTTCCCGGCCTTCGTCAGCCGCCTCGGCGAACTGTCTCAGGCGTGCCGTGCCGGGACGGTCGCCGTCGCCGATCTCCGCGGCGCCACCCTGATCCTGACAAGCACCGGCCGCTTCGGGTCCACCACCGGCGTCCCGCTGCTCCCGCCGGGTTCGGGAATCATCGTCGCGGCGGGAGCCATCGGCATCCCGGCCGGACTTGAGACACTCGCCCACACCCAGCAGGTGGATCCCGTGCTCACCCTGTCCTCAACCTACGACCACCGAGCCATCCAGGGCGCGGATTCCGGACTCTTCCTGGGGACCGTCGAGAAGCTCCTGCGTTCCCCGGAATTCCTCGCTGAGCTCGAAGGCGAACTGCGCGGCACCTCCGGCGATGTCCTGCTCGGCATTCCCGCAGAGCCGGGCTCCGAGCACGACGACATCAGGCTGGCCGAGTACGAAAGCTCCGCCAGCACCGCCGTCGCCCGGCTTGAACCGGTGCGTGCCCGCGACGAAGGATCCTGGCTTCCCGACGGTGTGGAAGTGGAATTCAGCCACCTCTCGGACCCGGAGTCCCGCCAATGGCTCGCCGAGCTCCTGAGGAACGGCACGCCGTCGCCCGCTTCCTCCCGCCGCCTTCAGGCACTGCGGCTGGCCACCGAACTCGACGTCTTCGAGGCCTATCTGCAGACCCAGTTCCTGGGGCAGAAGACCCTGTCCGTCCAGGGGCTGGAAGCGACAGTCCTCGCCCTTGCCGAAATGGCCGGCCATGCTGCGGAGGCAGGCTATTCGGACGCCATCCTGGGTATGGCGCACCGGGGCCGGCTGAGTATCATGGCCCATGTCCTGAACTGGCCGGCGGAGCGTATCCTGGCGGAGTTCCTGCCCACGGCGCGTGCCTCGGAGAACGCACCGGTGGGCGATGTCCGCCAGCACCTCGGCGGTAAGGGCAGGTTTGACGACGTCGACGGCGCTTCCATCAACGTCACCCTTGAGCAGAACCCCAGCCACCTGGAGTTTGTCTCCCCGGTGGCGCTCGGCGCGGTCCGGGCCAAGCAGGACCAGATCGTGGCCGGCGGAGAAAGCAGGGAGCAGGCCCGTCACCGGGTCCTTCCTGTCCTCCTCCACGGCGACGCCGCCTTCACCGGCCAGGGCGTGGTGTACGAGACCCTGAACCTGCAGAACCTGGCGCCTTACGATGTGGGCGGAAGCATCCACATTGTCCAGGACAACCGCCTCGGCTTCACGGCTACCCCCTTCCAGCTCCGCTCCACATTGTGGCCTTCCGACGTCGTCAAGGGCTTCGACGTCCCCGTCATCCACACGGACGCCGACGACATCGACGCCAACCTGGTCGCCGCCAAGATCGCCTTCGACTACCGGGAGCGCTTCGGCAAGGACATCATCATCCACGTGCTGGGCTACCGCCGGCATGGCCACAACGAGACGGACGAGCCGCGCTACACGCAGCCTGTCTACTACGCCGACATCGACGAACACCCTCCCGTGCACGAAATCTACGCTGCCCGCCTCGAGGCCTCCGGGCTGGTCCCGTCCGACTACGTGGAAACCACCAGGACCGCGGCGCGCGCTGCACTGGTGGAGTCCTTGGAGAAGGCCAGGACGTTCGATCTGAAGACCGTCGTCAACCAGGAGTTGCCTCCCCGGCCGGCCGTGCGGGCTGCCTTGGCAACCGCACCGGCCGACTGGGCCGTCCAGGTCCTCGACGTAGCCGAGCAAGACCGGGATGGCTTTGCGATCCATCCGAAGCTTATGCGCCAGTTCTCAAAGCGGCTGAGCACACGGGCCAAGGACGCGATGGTTGACTGGGGGCAGGCAGAACTGCTCGCACTGAAACTGATCAACGAGGCGGGCGTTCCTGTCCGGCTGACGGGTGAAGACGTTGAGCGCGGAACTTTCAGCCACCGGCACATCGTTGTTCACGACGCCACCACGGGTGACAAGGCCGAGCGTCTGGCCTTCGACAAAGCCCCGTTCCTCGTTGCAAACACGCCCCTGACCGAGGTTGCTACCGTTGGATTCGAGTACGGCTACGGCCGGACAAACACGAACTCCCTGCAGATCTGGGAGGCCCAGTTCGGCGACTTCGTCAACGTGGCCCAGGTCATGTTCGACCAGTTCATCATGGCCGGACGCGACAAATGGGGCCGCGACAGCAGGCTGGTTATCCTCCTCCCCCACGGCTGGGAAGGCGCCGGACCCGAGCACTCCTCGGCACGTCTGGAAAGATTCCTCCAGCTCGCCGCACGGAACAACTCCCGCATCCTGATCCCCACAACAGCGGCCCAGTACTTCGCGGCCCTGGTAGGAGCAGCTGCGGCCGATGACCCGCGGCCGCACGTGATCTTTACCCCCAAGTCCCTCCTACGGGCAGAGTCGGCCAAGTCACCCGTGGCCGACTTCGCACCGGTCCGGTTCAACCCCGTCCTCTCCAGCGGAGCCTCCAGCGACCAGACCCGCAGGCTGCTGCTCTGCTCCGGGAAGGTCGGCGTCGAAGTCAAGGACCGCCTCGGCGACGGCGTGCGGCTCCTCAGGCTCGAAAGCCTCTACCCATTCCCGCAGGAGGACATCCTGCAGCAAGTCGCCGCCGCGGCCAACCTCGAAGAAATCGTCTGGCTCCAGGAAGAACCGGAGAACATGGGCGCCTGGACCTACGTCCTTCCCAAACTCCTGAAGCTGGGCCTGGGCAAGTTCAACCTCGGCTACGTCGGCAGGCCCGAAGCGGCCTCCCCCGCCGACGGCTACTCCGCTGCACACAAAGCCGGGCAGGAGCGGCTGCTCGCCACGGCGGCCCGGGCCGGCGAAGTCGACTACCGCATCAGCTGACGCGGGGCCTAGAGTATCGGACAGGCGCGTAGGCGGTGCAGGCTAACCTGCACCGCCTTCGCGCAGTGAGAGGAGTCAAGGGATGCGGATAGGAGTCGTCGAGGATGATGACGGCGTGGCCGGCGCACTGCTCGATGCCCTGGCGTCCCACCGCATCGCCGCGGACCGGATGTCCCGCGGCGGGGACGTCCTCACGCGCCACCCGGAATTCGACCTGATCCTCCTAGACCTTGGCCTGCCGGACATGGACGGCATCGAGGTCCTCCGCAGCCTCCGGCAGGTCACGGCCGTCCCGGTCATCATCCTCACAGCCCGCGACGACGAACGGTCGGTGGTCAGGGGCCTGCGAAACGGAGCCGACGACTACCTGGTCAAGCCGGCGCGGATGACCGAGCTGCTGGCCCGGATCGAGGCGATCCGCCGGCGGGCCAGCAGGGCGCGTGAGTCGACGGCGACCGTCCGCCAGTTCGGTGAACTGGCGGTTGACCTTGCGGGCCGCGAGCTCACTGTGGCGGGCAAACCCGTCCCGTTGACCACCAAGGAATTCGACCTCCTCGCCGCACTGGTGGACAACCCCGGCACCGCGGTCAGCAGGCAGCAGTTGATGGACCAGGTCTGGGGCGACGCCTTTGTAGCAGTTTCAAAGTCCCTGGATGTCCACATGACAGCGCTAAGGGCGAAGCTCGGCCGCCCCGCCCGGATCGAGACCATCCGGGGCTTCGGCTACCGCTGGATCGGATAACTTTTGCGCAGCCGTCTCCTCCTGGTCTTGGCGATCCTAGGCGCCGTCGTCGTCGCGGGCTTTGCCTTCCCGCTCGCTGTCTCCACGGCAGACGCGCGGACCCGCGAATTCGTCCTCAGCAGGGACGCTGACCTGCAGCGCTTCGCGGACCTCGCAGACGGCTATGCCAGAAACGGAAATCCCGGGCTCCTCTTTGAAGAAGCCGATGCCTACCACAGCCTGTACGGGGAAGCCCTGGCTGTGGTCTCCACCAGGGGCTCAGCGCCGCGGGCGGTGGGAACAACCCTCGAGGACCCCGCGGTCTCGGCCGCCATCGGCCGTGCCTTAAGGAACGAACGATCATCCGCGGTGGAGCTGCTGACCCCCTGGAGCCCGGGCACCATTATCTTTGCCAAACCCATTGGCACAGGTGCGCAGGTTAACGGGGCTGTGGTGATCGCTGCATCCACCGCATCCGCCCGTGAAGACATCCTGCTGGCCTGGGTCATCATCACAACAGGCTCCCTCGCCGCCATCGTCGGATTTGGCGTCCTCGCGCTGTCGGTGAGCAGATGGGTGCTGCGCCCACTCGAAGAAGTCAGCACACGGATGCAACGGCTGACGCGCAGCCTCCCCTTTGTTGCACTTGGCAGCGGAACCACGGGTGCTCCCTCAGCGGTAGGCAGGACCGGCCCGCCTGAGTTGCGGGCTCTCTCTGCCGCCTTCGAGACCATGGACACCGCAGTCCATACGTCCGCGGACGCCCAGCGCAGGCTCGTGGCAGACACCGCCCATCAACTCCGCAATCCGCTGGCCGCCCTACAGCTGAGGCTGGACACCCTCGGTCCCCGCGTGATGGAGGACGGCAAAAAGAGCCACGAACGTGCCATGGGTGAGGCCATCCGGCTCGAGGAAATCCTCGATGACCTGCTGGCTCTGTCGGTAGCCGAAGTTCCGCGGATCAAAGGCGGCGCCGGCGAGAACACGTGCGTTCCGTACCTCGTCGCCGTCGAACGGGCGGACTACTGGCATGACACGGCCGCGGAATCCGGCACCGGCTTCCATGTGGACGAAGACCCCGACGGGCTGGAAGCGCAGATCGATGCCGGCGACTTGGAACAGATCCTCGACGTGCTGTTCGACAACGCCTGCAAGTACGCCGGCCCAGGCACCACGGTGCGGATCTCGGTTGGCCTAGGTCCGGGCCGCAGTCCTGAGTCCGGCCAACAGACCGTAGTCACGGTGTCCGATGACGGCGCCGGGGTAGCTTCCGACGAACTGCAACTGATCACCCGGAGGTTCTACCGCGGCACTTCACGGGGCGGCACGGCCACAGGCGATGACCGCCCCATGGGCACCGGCCTGGGCCTGTCCATCGTGGTGGCGCTGGTGGAAAGTAACGGCGGAGAGCTGTTCATCCGGGAAACGCCCGGTGGCGGCCTGACATTCGTGATGTCCTTCGCGGCCCCCGCGCACAAGGAGACGGGGACATGACACCTCGACCAGACGGAAGTGCCCTGCTGTCCCGACGGCGGCTGCTCGCCGGCGCCGCGGCGGTCACCGCCGGTATCACCCTCGGCGGCTGCAGGCCGGATGTTCGGGCATACAGCCTTGGCACCGCCGAGAACCGCGGCTTCTTCTTCGACTTCGGGCAATCACTGACCGCCGCCGTAGCCCGGGCCCACACCGGATTCACACTGAACCCGCTCATAACCGGGGGCTCCGTCGAGAATGTACCGGACATCATGGCAGGGCGGCTGGACCTGGCCCTTGCTTTGGCAGACGTCGCCGCCACAGAACGGGACAACCTGCGGGCGGTCGGCCGCGTCTACCTGAACTATCTCCAGTTCGCGGTACCGGCCGATTCCCCGGTCCGGACGCTTGCTGACCTGCGCGGCCGTACCATCAGCCTGGGAGCAAGCTCCGCGACCACCAGGGCGGGCGGCCTGCTGTTGAAGGCCGCCGGTCTCACCGAAACCGATGTGAACGTACGGGCCGTTCCCGTGACGGCAGTCCTGGACGCCCTCGCAGGCGGGGAAGTGGAGGCAGCCCTGTTCGCCGGCGGCGTTCCCCACCCCGCCGTGGACCCAAGCGCTGGGCGCGGGCCCGCCCAAGGCATACGCCTGATTGATCTGTCCAGCTATTTGCAGGTCCTGCAAGCAGAATACGGTCCCGTCTACCAGCAGGTAAGGCTGCCCATTGGGCTCTACGGCTCCGAGCAAGAGATCGGTTCCATCGGCATCGCCAGCCTCCTCCTGGCCCGGGCCGACCTCCCGGACGATGTTGTAGGCCGAATAGTCGATGTCCTGATCGAAAGATCCTCCGAGCTGGTGCCGCCAGGCACCGTGGGTGTCCAATATCTCGACACCAGGTCCCTGATCTACACATCCGGCGTACCCCTCCACCCCGGAGCCGCCGCGGCCTACCGACGCCATCACCGATGACACCGGCATGGATGCAGTAATTTGGACCGCACCAGCGAAAGACAGAACCATGACCACACGGAAGTGAGGTCGTCCTCAGCTGAGTGATGAGTCCTCCTCCTCCATCCGCGCCCTCATCATATCCGGCAGCTTGAAGGGTCCCTGGAACTTGTCCCCGCAAGGGATTCCAGGTGGCGCCCCGGTCAGCGGGACGGACATCCGCGATATTTTCCGGGTCCAGGCACTCGTTGGTCGTAACTTGGCCGCAGGGCAACACTGAACGCGTCCGAGGGCGACCCGAACTTGTGGCCCTCGACCACGAACTCATTGCCGCCGCGTCCCGGCACGACGAGGTGCTCCTTGAGCAGAAGAACCATGCCTTCCACCCTGAGATCAACCTGCTGGCCGACGACCGCAAAATCATTTGAGTGATGGGCCTAGTAACCTGCTCCGTTCCTCGCGCCGCCACTCGAACATCCAGGGTTGGCCCCGGGGCAGCGTGGATGACCACTTCAAACTGCTCGAGGCCATCCGATCCAAGGACGCCGACGCGGCCGGACAGGAAATGGAAGGGCGCATCGTGTATTGCGGACAGCTGCTTGGCGCCCACTTCGACAAGCGCATGGCTTCTTTCGAAAAGTCGGACGAGGCCCCGAATCGGGCCGCTCTGGGGCTCACCCGGGTGTAGGCGGGATCCCAACAACCCTAAGGGAGTCCTAAGAATTCGCTGTTTCTATTTTGTGAATCGGTGATGTGAGACACATTTGAACTAGTTCCAGGGCATAAGACCCGAACACGACGCCAATGGCAGCAGAACGCCGATGGCACCGTCCAAGAACAAAGGAGTTCAAATGAACATGCAACAAGCTTCGGCGCCGGCGGCGAAGCCGCGTGTCGTCAGCAATGTGGTCAAGGGATGCCTCGGCAACCTGATCGAATGGTACGACTGGTTTGTCTACGCATCCTTCAGCATCTACTTCGCGGCCTCTTTCTTTCCCAGCGGAAACCAAACGGCACAACTGCTCTCAACGGCTACCGTCTTTGCCGTCGGCTTCCTCATGAGGCCGCTGGGCGGATGGATCTTAGGAATTTATGCAGACAGGTTCGGCCGCCGAAACGCTCTGGCCGCCTCGGTCCTGCTAATGAGCGCAGGGTCCCTTACCATTGCCCTCACGCCTTCCTTCGCTTCCATCGGCATGTTTGCCCCGATTCTGCTCGTCATCGCGCGGCTCGCACAAGGCCTCAGCGTCGGAGGCGAATACGGATCCAGTGCAACATACCTGTCAGAAATTGCCACTCCCGGCCGGCGCGGCTTCTACTCAAGCTTCCAATACGTGGGCATCATCCTCGGCCAACTCTCCGCGCTGCTGGTCATGATCCTGCTTCAAAGCGTCCTGAACGGCGAACAAATGGCAGCGTGGGGATGGCGCATCCCCTTCATCGTCGGAGCGGTAGCCGGTCTCGTCGTCATGATCCTCCGCCGAAGCATGGACGAATCCGAGCACTACAAGATCGAAAAGGCCAGGCAGAACTCACTGTCCTCCAGCAGCACCAAGCCGGCTGGTTCGCTCCGCACCCTGATGCAGTACCCGCGACAACTCCTGGCCGTCTTTGCGCTGGCCCTCGGAGGGACCGTGGCGTTCTACGTCTTCACGACCTACATGCAGAAATACATGGTCAACACCTCGGGGATCAGCAAGGAAGATGCCTCCGTCATCAGCTTTTGCGCCCTCTTCGTCTTCATGTTCCTCCAGCCAGCAGCCGGTGCGCTCTCGGACCGAATCGGACGACGTAAAGTCATGCTCTTCTTTTCCATTGGCGGCACCATCATGACCGTCCCACTGATGACGATTCTTTCGCACACGACCAACGTCTTCGGTGCATTCGCACTCATGATGACCGGCCTAGTCTTCGTTTCCGGCTACACCGCTTTGGCTGCAGTCGTCAAGGCCGAGATGTTCCCCACCCGAGTCCGCGCCCTTGGCGTCGGTATTCCCCATGCGCTCGTCGCCGCAACCTTCGGCGGTACCGCAGAACCCATCGCCCTGGCCCTCAAGCAGGCCGGAAACGAGTCAGCCTTTTTCTGGTACGTCACAGTCTGCATCGCCCTCACCCTTGTCGCTGCTGTCATGGTCAAAGATCCCGCCAAGAGCTCAACCCTTGAAGCAGACCTCCATGCTGGGGATGCCGACAAAGCCACAGTCCCCTCCTCGGCCCGAAACTCCGTGTCGTAGCCGCCACCCATTTCATAAAGCAGCGACAGCGTACGACGGCGGGAATATTCCGCCGTCGTACGCTCTCGACCGAGCTCCACCGCAGCCTCCAGGACCACACCTCATCGCTGACGCCATCACCGAAGGCGACAAACACCGTGCGTGCGACCAGATTGAAGGCCCCTTCGCACCTCCCGCCGTCCCACCCGCAAACGCTGAAACGCAACAGCAGGGCGAGAGCGGCCCTCAGTATGACCGTCAGGAACACGGCCGGAACGGGCCGCCGGGATCCTGCCCCAAACCGCGAAAGCCAGAGCACATGACCCTCAACCGAGCAGCACCCCGCAAGCACGACAAATGGAGCCTCCTGATCAACACCGTGGTGGAAATCCGACTCCACGGTCAGGTGCTCAGAACTGGGTTCGTCGAAAACGCCATGCCCGACTCCTCTGCCCTCTGGATCGCCGCCGACCGCAACGGACCACGGCAGATGTTCGAAGCCTGCCAAGGACACCAAGTCTGGGTCACACCCCAAAAATTATGCGGCGAACTTAGCTACCGGATGACGGCGCAGCAGATTCTGGGAGCAGGCACTCCAAGGCGTGCGTAAAAACCTTGGGACGCCCGACGCACGGTCAGGCTGGCCAAGGGCTGACTTAGAACAGCCCCACAGCCAGCCTCCGGCAAAAACACCGTCCCACCGGCCGGAAGGGGCAGACCTACGGCATCTGGAAGCACACCTCAACAAGACTATTCACGACCTGGGCTGAAGAAGGAGTGGGAATCGATGTCCGTTTAAGCTGCGAAGAAGGCGCTCCAGGCCAGAGCCGGGGCGATTCTCATGAGTTAACCCCGTTGCTGCCGGGGGCTACCCCGACGGCTCCCAATCCCCGTGGAGCCTGTTCAATATGGAGGTGCTGCACCTGATATCGGTAACCGGGCAACAAGCCGGCGTGGCCAATTTTTGGACCATCGCTGACATTAAAGTCGGGGACGTAAACCAAAGTGTGTCATTGGGTAGCTCTTGTCAGTTCCGGGAAGGGCTGCTGATTTGCGAACCAGCGAGGAAACGTTTCGTCGAACAATTGCTCACGTGCCAACGCGGCTCCTCCCCTCAGTGGTTCCCGCTCGTCTTTGATGGAGAAGGTGATTTGGAGATCTCGGGTGGCGAGCGGCAGCGATAATTCATAAATGCGCTGCCGGACCTCTGCAAGGAAGACTTCGCCCGCTGCGGCCATGGCACCCCCCAGCACAAGTACTTCCGGGTTGAACATGTTCACCATGGCCGCCAAGCTCTCCCCGGCGACATGGGCCGACTTTTGGACGAACGCTATGGCAAGGGCGTCACCTGCCTGAGCGGCCTGGGCTATGTCGTGGATGGTCAGCGCGCCCTTCTTGTACCGGGCGGCAAGCGAGGTAGTACGGCCCTCACTAATCGCCGTTTCTGCTTGCTGCACTAATGCCCACCCGCCGGCTGACGCTTCAAGACAACCGGTCTTGCCACACCGGCATTGAGCATCTGGGTCCCCAATCCTGACATGACCGATGTCGCCGGCGGCGCCGTTCGCGCCGCGATGAATTTTTCCCTCGGACAGCAGGCCGGCGCCGATTCCTGAGCCGATTTTGCAGTAGATCAAATTCACGACGGAGCCACGTCGCCGGGCGCGTTCCCCAAGCGCCAGGAGATTCACGTCGTTGTCCACCCAGACAGGAGCGTGAAAACGTTCCTCGAAGGGAGTGCGGACGTCGATGTCATTCCAGCCCGGCATTAAGGGAGGCGCCACAGGCCGTCCCGTAGCGAAGTCGACAGGGCCGGGCAGGCCCACGACTACACTCCAGACAGGCTGGTTCGGACCCTTTCTCAATACCCCGTCGACGAGGGACATGACCTTCTTGATAGTCTCCTCCGGCCCTCGCGAGATATCCCACGTACTGTGCACGTGCTCCAAGACTCGCCTTAGACACTCCGATTCGGACCGCCAGATCGGCCGACGATAGTCCTTGAGCTAGCCGATAGTGCCGTACCTGGGCGGCAATAACCTGCTCCAACTTGCCCGCCGTCTGCTCTGCGGCGCCGTCTCCAGCTTCTTCGGTCATATCAGCTATCCTAGACAACAGCATTTTCGCATCGGACCAAGGCGAGCTACTCAACGCTCCCTCCATTCGGCAGGCGAGAGCATCAACAGATCCTCCTTCAGAAATAGACAGGCGGTCCGTCCGTAAAGGACGAACCGCCGCCTGAAAAAGATAAGAGGTTCCGTGTGGTGAACCCCTGGGTGCCTCAGCTCGTTACGGTTACACTCTGCTCCTGGAACGCCGGCACGACGTGTTCGATGAAGAGTTCGAGTGAGCGCTTCTTTTCCTCGTGAGTGAGGCTGTTGTCGGACCAGACGCTGAATTCGGTGACGCCGAGGGATTCGTAGTGGCGGAGCCGTTCGATGATTTCGTCCGGGGTGCCGATCATGGCTGTCTTGTGCAGGGACTCGGGCGTGAACTCGGGGCGATCGGCGAACTTTTCTTCCGGGCTGGGCTCGAGGAAGCCGTTTTTGGGGGTGGCCTTGTTGCCGAACCAGGCATCGAAGGTCCGGTAGAACTTGTTGATGCCTTCGGCGGGGCGGCGCCAGCCTTCAGGCTCGTCTGCCGAGTGGACGTGGGTGTGGCGCAGGACCATGAGTTCCGGGCGGGGAATGCCGGGGTTCTTCTCGACGGCGGAGTCGAACTTGCGTGCCAGGTCTTCGACTTCCTCGTCGCCCTTCATCAGTGGCGTCACCATGACGTTGCAGCCGTTTTCGACTGCGAATTCGTGGGAGGAGATGTCGCGGGCGGCGATCCACATGGGCGGCGTGGGCTTCTGGACGGGCTTGGGAACGCTCGTGGACGTGGGGAACTGCCAGACTTCGCCGTCGTGGGCGTAGTCGCCTTCCCACAGCTTGCGCACCGCCGGGACGAGCTCGCGGAGGTGCTTGCCGCCGTCAACGGCTGACATGCCGCCCATGAGGCGGTCGAACTCAAACTGGTAGGCGCCGCGGGCCAGGCCAACCTCAGCGCGGCCATTGCTGATGACGTCCAGGAGGGCGCACTCCCCGGCCACCCGGAGGGGGTTCCAGAACGGAGCGATGATGGTGCCGGCGCCGAGGCGGATCTTGGACGTTTTTGCTGCCAGGTAGGCGAGCTGGGGCATGGGGCTGGGCGAGATGGTGTATTCCATTGAGTGGTGCTCACCGATCCAGACGGTGCTGAAGCCGCCGGCTTCGGCCATGAGGGTGAGCTCTGTCAGGTTCTCGAAGCATTCCTGGTGCGAGACGGACTCGTCCCAGCGTTCCATGTGGACGAAGAGGGAAAAGCGCATTGTTAACTCCTTTGTAAGCGGCGGTCCGCCGGGCCAGCACGGTTTAGTGCTGTACTTAGCTGGTGGCTGCGGCGTTGCGTTCGGCTATGGTCTGATTGCCGCGGGACCAATGCTCGTGCTCGATCTCGCGGATGATGACGGTCGTGTTTTCCGGTACGGCGCCGACTGCGTTTTCCGCTGCCCGGTGAAGCTCGTTGATGAGCGAGCGGAGCTGTTCGGGGCTGCGGCCCCGGGCTATTGATACTTCGATAAGTGGCATGTGAGGTTTCCTTTAGCTGCGCATGATGAAGGGATCCGAGACGGGGCCTTCATCGGTGTTTATCCAGACGCTCTTGAGCCGGGTGTATTCGTGCATGGACTCCAGTCCGTGCTCGATGCCGACGCCCGAGTTCTTGAATCCCTGGCGTGGTGACATCGGGGACATGGCCCGGTACGTGTTGACCCACACCGTGCCTGCTTCCAGCCGCCGTGCCATTCTGTGGGCACGTGCAAGGTTTTGGGTCCAGATACCGGCGGCGAGTCCGTATTCGGTGTCGTTGGCCAGACCCACGACCTCGTCCTCGGACTCGAAGGGCATGATCGCCGCCACTGGTCCGAAGATTTCCTCCCGCACGACGCGCATGCTGTTGTCCACATCGGTCAGCACCGTGGGTGCGAAGAAGTACCCGGGAAGGTCGATCTCTGGGCGTTTGCCGCCGGTGCGGACAGTTGCACCTTCGCTGACACCGAGATCGACGTAGGAGCTGACCTTGTCCAGCTGGGCACCGAAAGCGAGGGGGCCGAGCTCGGTGGTGGCCACCCGCGGGTCACCGATGATGATTGAGGCCGCTCGCTCGGCGACGCGCTCGACGAGTTCGTCGTAGACGCTGCGGTGCGCGAAGACCCGGCTGCCGGCAATGCAGGTCTGACCCGCCGCCGCGAAGATCCCGGCGATGACACCCATCGCCGCGTTGGATACGTCCGCGTCCTCGAACACAATGTTGGGGCTCTTGCCGCCCAGCTCCAGGGTCGAGCCGATGAAGCGTGATGCCGTCTCTGCGGCGATTCGGGCCCCTGTCTGGGTTGAGCCGGTGAAGGAGATCTTAGCCAGGTCGCGGTGGCTGACCAGGGCTGCTCCTGCTTCCTGTCCAAAGCCGGTCACAACGTTCACGACCCCGTCGGGGAACCCTGCCTGGGAGGCCAGCTCGGCTACGCGGAGGATGGTCCGGGAGGTGTACTCGCTGGGCTTGATGACGACGGTGTTGCCAGCGGCCAGGGCAGGGGCAAGCTTGGAGGTGGTCAGCGTCAGGGGCGAGTTCCACGGCGTGATGGCACCCACGACGCCAAGAGGCTCACGCTGGGTGTAGTTCAGCATGGTGATGGAGTTCGTGGGGATCTGGCTGCCCTGGACTTTGTCGGCCAACCCGGCGTAGTAGTACAGGTACTCAGGCAGGGAGGCCATCTGGCCACGCATCTCGCGCAGCAGCTTGCCGTTGTCAAGGGTTTCCAGTTCGGCGAGCTCGTCGGCGTGTTCGCCAATCAAGTCCCCGAGGCGGCGGAGCAGGTGGCCGCGCTTAGTGGCCGTGAGGTCGCGCCACAGCGGGGACTCAAAGGCTTCTTTGGCTGCTGCGACGGCGCGGCGGACGTCCTCTTCGGTTCCCCGTGCAGCTTCATAGAGCACTTCGAGGGTTGCGGGGTTGGTGCTGGCAAAGTATTCGCCACCAGTTGGAGCCGACCAGGTACCCCCGATGAAGTGGTCGTAGCGGAGTTCAGCGGACATTTGAATGCTCCTTGATAAAGGCGGTCAGCGTGTGGGCGAGTTCCTGTGGACGCTCGACCGGCATCATGTGACGTGCGGCGGGAATGATGGAGTAGGTACAGCCGGGAATGGCCGCAGCAAGCCGGGCACTCATCTCCGGCGTGGAGCCCGGGTCCAGCTTCCCCGTCACTGCATGGGAAGGGACGCTGATGTCAGGGAGTTCTGGCGCGATTTCGGCGTCGGCGGTGGCAAAGACGCGGTAGCAGGCCAGGAAGGACTTCGGATCGTTCCTCTGCAGCACCTCGCGCGTGGCATCGATCAGTGCCGCGGGGACAGCGGATTCTTCCGGATACCAGCGCTCGATCGATGCCTCGACCGTCGCAGGGAAATCCGATGCAGCGGAGGCGAGCCGGACCATAACCGCGGCATGCTCCTGGGAAGTGCGGTCGCACACGGATGCCACCGATACCAGGCTCGCCACCAGGTCAGGTCGGAATCTGGCCACGTGCTGGGCCACGAGGGCGCCGAGCGAGAAACCCACCAGATGGGTGTTCGGTTCGAGCCGTCCGGCGACGTCCGCCGCGAGCTCGGCAAGCGTGATTCCGTCCCGGGCCGGTGGACGCTGTCCGTGTCCGAGCAGTTCCAGGACCTGGACGTCGTATTCCGGTTCGAGGTATTCGCGGAGGGGCTCCCACATCGATCCATCCAGTCCCACCCCGTGGATCAGTGCTACACGCTCACGGCTCACGGCGGATGGCACCTCAGTTCTTTTCGGTGGAGAAGGCTGCCAGGCGTTGCTGGGGCCGGCCCTGGGCAGCGGCGGCGAGGGCGATCACGATTTCATCGGCGTGCGGTGCGTCGTTGATCCTGACCTCGATGCTCTGGTGGTGGGAGCGGATGGTCGCATCGGTGATGTGCTTGAGCGGGATGTCGAACAGGACACCGGCGGGACCGCGCTTTTCCACTGCGGGCAGGAGTGTCGTGGCGTTGGCGGCGTCCCGGAAATGATTTCCGAAGGCCAAGGTGTGGATCAGCCCGGAGCCGTGCTCGATCTCGCCGTTGAGCCCCACAATGGCGGCCTTGCCATACGCCTCGGCTGGAGCGCCCAGGGCCTCGAGCACCCGCGGGGCGAGAAGCGCTCCAAGGTCCGAAGCGTTGGCGTCGATACCTTCAGAGAGGTCTTCAACGAATCCCTGGCCGGCCCACGGGTTCTTGACGATGGCCGCGACAACCGCGACACGTGCCGCCGGGCTGACTTCCCGTCCTCCTTCAGTGAGGACGTCTTCGGTGACGGTGACGATCTTACGAATGCTCATGAAACAAGTTCTCCTACTGTGTCTGCTTTGACGATGGGGTCGGTACGGCGATCGCCGATGCGCGAGTGCGGGCGCGGGCCGGTGGAGGCCCCGAGAACGACGACGATCTCGCCCGGGCGCGGCGCGTCACTGACACGGGTTGTGATGGTCTGGTAGTGGGTCCGTGTTGCAGCAGCGTTCTTGTGCCACAGTGGTACGACGAGCGAGGCCCCGGCGTCACCGCGGTCGTCGGCGAAGCAGATGATGGACTCGCCTTCAAAGAATTCGCGAACGAGGTTGCCGAAGAAGGGTGTGTGGATCAGGGCGGCGCCGTGTTCGATTTCACCGTCTGTACCGACGATTGCCGCCTTGCCGAAAGCCTGGATGGCTTCGACGCCACCGAGGTTTTCAGCGAGCACGTCGGTGAGTTTACGTGCCAGGACGGGCGCGAGCTGGACCACTTCCTCACTGAGGTCATCCGTCGGACGGCCATTCAGCCAGGGATTGGTGACCACTGCCGCTGCAGTGGCGCGGACTGCGGGGATGGCCGGCGCGAGGCCGTTCTCGTCCAGGATTTCCTCGCTGTAGTAGACGATTTTCCGGATGCCAGGAGTTTGGTCGTTCATCGTTGAGTCTTTTCGGTCGTAACGAAGCGCATGGCTTCCTTTCGTGGTGTGTTCAACTCCGGGGATCCACTGCTGGGTCGCTCAGAGCTTCCCGGGAGGAGGCATGAACGTGGTTCCTCATAGCGGATTCGGCTCCGAAGGGGTCTTTGTGTTCGATCATTTCCAGGACCGCACGGTGTTCACGGGTGGAGGCTTCAAGCCTGCCGGGGTGTTCGACCGTGCGCAGGACCAGCCGTTGGTAGGCGAGCTGGTTCATGAGCCGCCCGTAGTGCTCCACGAGCTTGCGGCTGTCCGAGCCGCGCACGATGGTCCAGTGAAACTCGTGGACAAGCCGGGCATAGGCGTCGGTGTCGTGCGTGAGCGAGGCCATTTCGGATTCTTCAAGGTTCCGCCGCAGTACAGCGAGTTCCGGGACCTCTCCGCGGCGGGCAAGCAGGGAAGCGGCCAGTCCCTCCATTGATTCCTTGAGCTGGAAGAGTTCGATGATCTCCCGGCGCGTAGGCTCGCGGACGAAGGTGCCTACTTTCGGGCGGATCTCAACAAGCCCTTCGTGCTGAAGCTGCTTAAGCGCCTCCCTGATCGGTGTTCGGCTGACATCGAATTCCTGCGCCAGAAAGGCCTCCGGAAGGACTGCCCCCGGAGGGAACTCCCCGCTCAGGACGAGCCTGCGGATGCGATCCAGGAGTCCGTCCTGTTCGGCGGCTTCACCGACTGTTGCGAGATTATCTTGCATACATGAAAGCGTATGTTGCATGCATCAGTAACGTCAATAGGACCTCCAAAAATCTGCAAAAACCGTAGAAAAGCCGGAAATATAGCTGATTTTCTCAACCCTCTTGACCTTGGCTTGTGAGCTGGATTACCGTTCTTGGTATGCAACAGACTTTGGAACCGCTCATCACGTCGGCTTGGTTGGCCGCTTGGGACAAGGGTGACCTTGATGCCCTGGACGGCCTCGTAGCCCCCGGTTACACGCGCACCAGCAAGGCGACGGGTGCAACCGTTGACCTTGCCGGCCTTAAGTCAGAGATCGCGGCGGTCCGGGAAGCTTTCCCCGATCTGCGCACCACGGTCGATGACGTCGTCGAAGGAGATGGCACCGTCGCCGTCTTCTGGACCTCCACCGGAACCCACACCAACGAATACCTCGGCGTCCCCGCAACCGGACTGACCGTCCAGACCCGCGGATCGAACATACTCGTCCTTGAAAACGGACGAATCCTGAAGGAGTCCGTGACGTGGGACGGAAGCGAATTGCTTGCCGGTCTCGGGATCAGGCCCCTGCGCGGCATCGCCACGCCCACCACCACGGACGGGGCGGAGTTCCCAGAGCTGGACCCGGACCTGATGAAGTCCTTCAACCGCCAGTTCATCACCGGGGTAACGGTCGTCACCACAAAGGAAGGCGAAACGCCGAAGGGACTGGCAGCGAACTCGTACTGCTCGGTTTCCCTCGAACCGCCCCTGGTGCTCGTCTGCGTCCAGAAAACCTCGAGCACCTACTCTGCTCTCTTCTCCTCCAGCCACCTCGGCATCAACATCCTCGGCACCGAACAGCTGGACACCGTGAAGACGTTCGCTTCGAAGGCGCCGAACAAGTTCGCCGAACTGAACTGGCATGACGGCCCCAACGGCAGCCCCCTGCTGGACGGATCCGCAGCTTCTTTGGAAGCGGAAATCCAGGAACGGTTCCAGGCCAAGACCCACACCGTGTTTATCTGCCGGGTCCGGCACGCTGAAACCAGCAACACCACACCCATGGTCTACAAGGCCGGGCGGTTCTTTGACGGCGCTGAACTCGCCGAACTCTAAAAAGGCCGGCGCGACTGACCACCCTCCGACAGGCACCAGCCGCACCGACCCAATCTGCTCGCAAGCAGCGCACCAAGGGTGCGCTTCCCACATTAGGACACATAGATGAGCTCTGAAACCATGCGCGCTGGCGAAGACAGCGTCGCCGAAGACCGCGGATACCGCAACAGCCTCACCAAAATCGAGCCCTACGGCATCGAGCACATCCCCGACGTCGAACGCCACGGGAAGCCACGCTCCCAGTTCTTCCTCTGGTTCGCCGCAGGAATGAACTTCCCCATCGTTGTCCTCGGCTTCAGCGCCACCTACTTCGGCCTCCCCTTCTGGGCCGCGGCCCTGGCCATCATCCTCGCCGGGGTGACCTCATCGGCGGGTATGGGGTACCTGTCCCAGATGGGAGTCAGGCTTGGAGTCCCGCAGCAAATGCAGGGCCGCGGCCCCCTCGGGTTCATCGGCAACCTCTTCCCGGTCGCCTACGTGAATGTCTTCGCCGGCATCGGCTGGGCCGCCGTCACCGTCATCCTCGGCGGCAAGGCCATATCCCTGCTCACTGACATTTCTTTCTGGCTTTCCTCGCTGATCCTCATGGGCATCCAGCTCGGTGTTGCCGTCATCGGCTACAACCTGATCCACTTCCTGCAGCGGATCCTCTCCTTCGTCCTGGTCATCGGCTTCATCTTCATCACCGTCGTGGCAGCGGCCAACGGACGCATTGAAAGCGACTTCAACCCAGCCGCGAAGGGCTTCGACGGGGTCGGTGGCTGGATCATCTTCTTCGGCTGGTTCTTCTCCTTCATCGTCGCCTGGATGCCCTTCGCCTCCGACTACTCCCGCTACCTGCCCAACACACCCGGCAACCGCCGCGGAGCCGGTTGGGCCACCATGCTCGGCAACTTCGTCACCCTTGTCTGGATGGGTATCCTCGGCACCCTTTTGGGAACCACCACCACCGCGTCCGACAGTATCGGAGCCCTGAAGGAACTCATGGGTCCGTGGGCCGCCGTCGGCCTCGGCGTAGTCGCCCTGTCCTCATTCACCCAGAACTTCCTCAACGTCTACGGTGGCGCGATCTCGATCCAAACGATGGGCGTGCCGGTCAAGCGCCACACCGCAGTCGTGTTCATCTGCGTCGCCTCCTACCTGGTCGCGCAATGGGGGCAGACAGGGTTCAACGAAGGCTTCACGGCCTTCCTGAACCTCACCGCATACTGCATCGCCCCCTACGTCGCCGTCCTGGTCTGCGACTACCTCTTCGGCGGCCGCCGTACCAAACGCGGCCTGCGCGAGCTCTTCGACAAATCCCGCAAATTCGAATGGGGCTTCGTGGCCTGGGCCGCCGGCGTCGTCCTCTCCTCCCCCTTCTGGATGTCCTCTATCTACACTGGCCCCATCGCAGCTGCCTTCCCGCAGATCGGCGACCTCTCCTACTACATCGGGGCAGCCGTCGCGACCGGCGTCTACTTCGCCACCCACCGCCGTCAGCGCCTCTCCGGCCACGCCATGCTGGACCGCACCCCGGCCGGACAGACCCTGTGACCGCCGCCCCTCGCCCCAGCACCGCGAGGCTCGTCGTCATCGACATGCAGCGGGCATTCCGGGACGAGGGGCAATGGCAGGTCCCTCGGTACAACGAGGTCGTCTCCGTCATCGAATGGCTCCAGCAAGAACTCGGATCCGGCACCGTTTTCACGCGCTTCGTCCGCGACGAAGCTGAGCACGGTGCGTGGGCCGCCTACTACCAGCGCTGGAACGAGATGCGTCATCCGGCTGATGCCAAGACTTGGGACATCACCATGGATGTCCCAAACACGGCAACGGTGGTCAACGCCCCGACGTTCTCCAAATGGGGACCACAGCTGGCAGCCCTCATCCCGGAAGGAACCGAAATGGTCCTGACCGGAGTCGCCACCGACTGCTGTGTTCTGTCCACCGCACTCGGCGCCATCGACGCCGGACGTTTCATCACCGTCATCTCCGATGCCTGCGCCGCCGTAAGCGATGAGGCCCAGCAACAGACCCTGGCGCTCCTGGAACTGCTCCCACCAATGTGTGAAGTGATGACCAGCGAGCAGTTCCTTACCCGCACCGTGCGGAACGACTACTCCCGCCCCTGAAAACCCGCCACACCCGGAGCACCACATGAACACCTCCACACTGCCGGATACGGTGCGTGAAGATCCCAGTCCCACCACCGGCCTCCCCCGAGAGGTCATCGCCACCATCGTTCAGTGGCGCGGCAGGATCGCCCTCTTCAAGCGCAGCCAGTCCGTCGGCCACGAACGCGGTCTCTGGCACTGCATCAGCGGCTACCTCGAGCCGAAGGTGTCCCCTGAGCAGCAGGCCCTGACCGAGCTGGAGGAAGAAGCTGGACTCACCCTGCAGGACCTGGCCGATTTTCAACGCGGGGAACAACTCCTGATCCCCGACCACGAAGGTAACCCCTGGTTGGTGCACACCTTCACCGCGACAAGCCTGCGGCGCCGGCTGACGATTAACGACGAACACGATGCCTACCGTTGGACGATCCCGTCCAAGATCAGCCGGTTCTCCAACCGCGTTCCCTGGCTCGACACCGTCCTACAGGCAGCGCCACGCCCATCAACAGGGGAACAACAGTGATCACCATTGAAGGCACCGTGGAACACGGTGACCAGAGAGGCAGACTTCTCGGGTTCCCCACCGCCAACATCCCGCTAGAGAACGAAGACATCGAGGACGGTGTTTGGGGAGCCATCGTACTGCTCGAACCAGGCAGACGGGTCCCGGCCGCAGTATCCATAGGCCGCCGGTCGACGTTCTACGAAAAGGGACAACGCCTCCTCGAAGCGCACCTCCTCGACGTCAATGAAGATCTCTACGGACGAACAATCCATATTCAACTCGCCACGAAAATCCGGGATCAGCGGGCCTTTGAGAACGTCCAGTCACTTATGGAGCAGCTGCGCCAGGACGTCCAAAAGGTCCACGAATGGTCCATCTCCCACTTCCCCCCATCCCCGTCGAAGACCCGCAACGAACCCAGCGGCCGGAACTCTAAGACACTGAACCACGCATTCTAAGGAGCCGATATGGCTGACACCACGACCCTGACCATCGACCGCGAAACCTCCCTGCTCGCATCCGTGCCCACCGGCCTGCTGATCAACGGTGAATGGCGGGACGCGTCCGACGGCGGCACGTTCGATGTGCATGATCCCGCCACGGGGGAGGTCCTCGCCACCCTCGCGTCCGCCACCAGCGAGGACGCGGTCGCCGCGCTGGACGCGGCCGACGCCGCGCAGGCGTCCTGGGCACGGACCGCTCCCCGGGTGCGGTCCGAGATCCTGCGCCGCGCCTTCGACCTCGTCACCGAACGCGCCGAGGACTTCGCCCTCCTGATGACCCTGGAAATGGGCAAGCCCCTGGCCGAAGCCCGCGGCGAAGTCACCTACGGGGCAGAGTTCCTGCGCTGGTTTGCCGAGGAAACCGTGCGTGACTACGGCCGCTACCTCACTTCTCCGGAGGGAAAGGATAAGATCCTGGTCCAGCACAAACCCGTTGGCCCCTGCCTGCTGATCACGCCGTGGAACTTCCCCCTGGCCATGGCCACGAGGAAGGTCGCCCCCGCCGTCGCCGCCGGTTGCACCATGGTGTTGAAGCCTGCGAAGCTGACGCCGTTGACGGCGCAGTACTTCGCGCAGACCATGCTCGACGCCGGCCTGCCCGCCGGTGTCCTCAACGTCGTGGCCTCATCCTCGGCTTCCGGGATTTCCGGGCCGCTGCTGAAGGACTCCCGGCTTCGGAAGGTGTCCTTCACCGGCTCCACCCCTGTTGGCAAGCGTCTGATGGCCGACGCGGCCCAGAACGTGCTCCGCACCTCCATGGAGCTCGGCGGGAACGCCCCGTTCATCGTGTTCGAGGACGCAAACTTGGACGCCGCCATTGAAGGGGCCATGGCCGCGAAGATGCGGAACATGGGCGAGGCCTGCACGGCCGCCAACCGCTTTCTGGTCCACGAATCCGTTGCGGCCGAGTTCACGGCCAAGTTCGCTGCAGCGATGGGGGCACTTACCACGGGCCGCGGCACCGACCCGGACACCAAGGTCGGACCCCTCATTGATGGCGGCGCCCGGGATGACGTGCATGCTTTGGTCTCTGCGGCGGTCGAGGCCGGAGCCGTAGCGGTCACTGGCGGCGCCCCGGTGGACGGGCCAGGTTACTTTTACCAGCCCACCGTCCTCGCCAATGTCCCCAACGACGCAGCGATCCTGGGCCAGGAAATCTTTGGCCCCGTCGCCCCCGTCACCACCTTCAGCAGCGAACCAGAAGCCATCAAGCTCGCCAACGCTTCCGAGTACGGCCTCGCGTCCTACCTCTATAGCCGCGACTTCAACCGGCTGGTGCGGGTGGCGGAGCAGATCGAATTCGGCATGGTCGGGTTCAACGCCGGCGTCATCTCCAACGCCGCAGCACCCTTCGGCGGCGTCAAGCAGTCCGGCCTGGGCCGCGAAGGCGGCTCGGAAGGCATCACCGAATACACCACCACCCAATACATCGGCATCGCCGACCCCTACGCCAAGTAGCATCTGGGCGTGATGAACAGTCATGTAGCTCAGAACTGGGCAGCGCTCGAACCGGGCCAATCTGTCTATGTCACCGAAGCCCCGTCCCTTCGGTACCCAGCCACCGTTGACGAAATTACTGAGGACAAAACCGTCCTATGGATAACGGCAGGAAATTCACGTCGCGCCTTTGACTATCGCGAAGGGGTCGTCGTCGTTCCTGCCTGATATAGACCGGATCCGGATCATCCAGATGCTCGTCATCGATCGCTCCCAGGTGACGAATGCGAGCAGAACATACAGCTAGCCCAGCGGATTTGCTGGGCTAGCTGTTGCTCTAAAGACTATGCATTCCAGGTCCTGCTGCTGGCCGGATGACGCCGATGCTTGAGCGATGAAAGCTGGCTTAGTCCTGGTCTGTGAGTTTCGACCACACCCCAGCCTGACGTAAAGGTGGTCTCGCAAGGGAGGATTCACCTGCCGGTGGGGCTTCGCTCTTGTTCTCAGGCATCTGTCTAGCCGCAAGAGGGGACTTCGTCAGCTCCTTGCCGCAAGCGAGTCTCATCGAGTCCCGGTTCTTTGGCCTATTTCGATGATTCTCGGGCTACCGCACCTCGGTTTCCTGCCATTCGACTGTCAGGGTGGGATTTGAGAACATCATGAGCGACTGTCAATAAAACGGAAACTTCTCCCTATTCTGACGCCACGCCGATCGTTGCTTCGAGTTTCGCGTGCCAGGTGAGGTCGGCCGATCGGCGGCCGCAAGTGAGCCCCGCGCTGCCTGCCAGGCCGGTCCAATGCGGCTCTTCGGCGAGACGATCTCCGAGAACCTGGACGGGTGCGAGGGGACACTCCTACGGTTTCTGCCCCCTGGGCATAAACCCGATAGCTAGTTGACCGAATATCCATTATCGGCTCTCTGAAATAGCCGGGGGAGGGGCGCCAAACGGGGTCATTTCCCGCCTTCATTAGCGCGTTCTCCCCAGGCCAGGAGGCTTAGCCCTGATCCCGCAACCGCCGTTTGCAACGAACGGGACTGCGGAGATCTGGACGCATTTCCAGAGGGGGGTGGGATAATCGGCGCCTGTCAGGACGCCGACCGCGTATCGAAGGCCGCAGCTGATTCGCGCAGCAGCCGGGCGAGGGTATCGACCGGCGTGCTGTTACGCTGGCGGCCGTCAAACCGTCGCAGGACGATGCGACGCGTTCCCAGCCCGGGGATGTCCAAGATCTCCACGCCGTCATGGACCACGCCGGCCAGCGCCAGGGTGGGCACAATGGCCACTCCCTCGCCGGCAGCGACCAGCGCGAGGGCCGTTAGGGTTTCCTGGTACTGGTGCACTGTCTCAATGTTGGCGCCAGTCGACTGGCGAAGCCTTCCGAGTACCGTGGAGTTTGCGGCTGAGGAGTCCACCCCAAGCCACGGGAGCGGCAGGCGACCAAGGTCCACGTTTTCGGTGCTAAACAGTGCTCCGGAGGGGACTACCAGCTTCCAGGGTTCGTCCAGCAGTGGTTCCTCGATCATGCCGGCGCCGAGTGAAAGCTGTGCGGCCGTGGTCGAATCCAATTCGACCACCACTGCGTCAAGCTGGCGTTGACGCAGCAGCCGCATCAACGCCGGGAAATCGTCCTCGATGATGCGGATCTTTAGCTGGGGGTACTGATTCCGCCATTCGGGGAGACGTGGAATCACCAGTGTCCGAATGAAGCTTGTAAAGCCGCCCACCCTCACCTCGCCGGCCACTTCGGCGCCGCCCTCCATTCGGGCCTGGGCCACGCTGAGCGCGCGTTCGATTTCTTCGCCGGCTTCCGCAATCGCTACGCCTGCGGGGGTCAACGCTGAGCCTTTCGGAGTACGTACCACCAGCGCGTGGCCCGTTTCGCGCTCCAGTTTGTTGATCTGCTGGGACACGGCGGATGGCGTCAGGCGCAGCTCGTCGGCAGCTGCGAGGATGCCCCCGGTCCGGGCGACGGCCAGAAGCACAAGTAGCCGGCGGGGGTCTAGATCCATGTTAAGCATTCCTAAACGAGGTCTTCAGAAGAATGCAATTGAACTACATCTCTTGGGCCCCGGACAATTGCCAGGTAACGATTACGGAAGGGGCACGATGGAACTGGTTTGGGAAGTTGCCGGTTGGGCTGGCGCCGTCGCGATACTCGGTGCGTACCTCGCCGTGTCTATGGGCTGGCTGAAGACCGGGCGGGCATTCCAGAGTGCGAACCTCGTGGGTGCCTGCGCATTCATCATTAACAGCGCCTTCCATGGAGCTTGGCCTTCCGTTGCCACGAACGTCGCTTGGTTCCTGATTTCCGCTGTCGCACTCTTTCGGATGCGTGCGGACTATGGTGCGGCTTCCGGCGAAGCGCCGCCGGTGCAACTTCCCGGCGTTCCGGACACTACTGGCCAGCTCGCCGTCATTGAGCCGCCGCGGGCGGCATGTTCCGCATAGCCTGCTGATGCCGCACGGCCCGGAATGGTGAACGGACGCTCGAACTAGTCTGGGGCTTACTCCGCCGATACTTCATCTGGTTTTTCGAGGCTCTTGGTGACTTCGTAATGGAAACCGTCTCGGTCCTCCGCTGCCCAGGCCTCGTAGAAATCAGCCTTTTCGAAGAGCCTGCGGTTTTGTGCAGGAGAGCTGACCCAGAGGATTTTCCCGTCGTCAGTAACTGCGTCTACGTAGCCGCTGCAAACGCTGGTCCCCTGCTGGCGGATCTCGACACTTGCCCCGGGAAGGATCGTCCAGTCTTTGATGCGTCGCTTGTCCAAAGCTCAGGTTCCTGTTCGTTATTGAGTCGTCATGGTCTTCTGTATGAGCTTGCCCCGATACCTCGGGGCAAGCTCATACAGAAGAAGGGAAAGCGGCCGGCGTGGAGGCGGTCGTAGCTAGTGTGCGTACCCGGCGGCCGCTTCCGTGAGCGTTTTGCCCTTGGTTTCCGGGGCGAGCCACTGGGATAACGCGGCTCCGGCGAATGCGACCCCGGCTGCGATCAGCATGGTGGGACCTGGTCCAAGGTTCTGCATTGATATCGGAAGCAGGAAGGTGCCGATGCCTGCCCCGACCCGGCTGACGGCAGCCGCGAAGCCTGTTCCGATTCCGCGGATTTCGGTCGGGAGGACCTCACCCGGGTAGACGTTCGTCAACGTGTTGTATCCGGCGTTGAAGAATGAAAAGACCAGGAACAGGATCAGCACGATGATGGCCGGCGCACCGGCCCAGAGCCCAATGATTGCCAGGACAATGGCGCACAACCATTGCGGCGGGACGGTCAGGGCACGTCGGCCAATCTTTTCGATCAGCAGGAAGGTGACGATCACGCCTGCAAGGGCGACGGCGGAAAGGCCGACTCCGCCTGCGAGGCCGCCCGAGAGTCCGTATTGGTCCAGGACGCTGTCTGCGAATGTGGCGATCGCGAAGTAGGGTGTCACGGCGCAGAACCAGAAGCCCGAGATGAACAGTGTTGACCGCCAGTATTCTTTGGAGAACAGCATCCCGAAGCTGCCCTTGCGGACGTCTTCGTGCTGGACGTCCTCGAGTGCGTCCTCGGGCATGTATTTGGCAGCGAGGGCACGGGCTTCGTCCTTGCGTCCAACGCTCCACAGCCAACGTGGTGACTCGGGCATGCCGAGCCGGGCGAGGAAGATGGCCACTGCGATGAAGGTGCTCGTGCCGAGGATGAAGTTCCAGCTCAGCTGCGTGTATGTGCTGAGCAGGTGGCCGGTCAGGAATGCGACCATGAAGCCGCCGTACCAGGCAATCCCCATGGCGGCCATCAGGCGTCCGCGCAGGTGGGAGGGTGAGAACTCAGCCATCAGGGGCCAGCCCACGGCATATTCGGTGCCGATCGCGATTCCCATCAGCAGGCGGACCACAACGAGCAATACCGGTGAGTCGACGAAGAACTGCATTCCCGAGGCGATGGCGAAAATTCCGATGTCGAACATGAAGATCGGCTTGCGGCCCCACTTATCGGAGGCCCATCCACCGATAGGTGAGCCGATCAGGATGCCGACAAGGGCGGCGGCGGCGATGAGGCCCTGCCACAGGGCCGTTAGGTGCAGGTCCTGGGCCATGGTCCCCGACACCGGACCGATGATGCCCAGGACGTAGCCGTCCAGCACCATTCCGCCGATCAGGACAGTGACCATTCTGATCAGGAACCGTCGTTTGCTGGCCGCTGATGCAACAGCCTTGTGGGCCGTTTGGTTCTTCATGGAAGACATGATCACTCCTGGCGACCTGGGAGGGACAGAGGGGTTCGCCTTGTTCGCTTCTTTGAGAAGTTGGCGTTGGGACATTGTCGACCTGGCCTTATCCGCGGTTGTACATGACGTGCTTGGTGCGGGAGAAGTCGTCCAGGGCGTAGCTGGAGAGGTCCCGGCCGTAGCCTGAGCCCTTGAAGCCGCCCCAGGGCATCTCGGTGGCGATGACCAGGTGCGAGTTGACCCAGACCGTGCCGAAGTCCAGCT
The DNA here is from genome assembly GCF_054888995.1 of Arthrobacter sp. MMS24-T111. Lineage (NCBI taxonomy): Bacteria > Bacillati > Actinomycetota > Actinomycetes > Micrococcales > Micrococcaceae > Arthrobacter > Arthrobacter sp. MMS24-T111. The sequence goes on from NZ_JBTZRO010000002.1 coordinate 162,344, forward strand.
GCCGCGGCACGGTCAGTGACCGGGCACTGTCCTTGGTCCACACGGATGCCGCGAGGCCGTAGATGGTCTCGTTGGCGCGGGTCACAGCTTCTTCGTCGGTGCTGAAGGTCTCCACGGATACCACCGGGCCGAAGATCTCGTTGCTGGCGATCGCGGCACCCGCGGGGACGTTGGTGACCACGGTTGGTTCGATGAAGTAGCCGGGTCCGTCGATGGCGTTGCCGCCCACGGCGATGGTCAGGCCGTCCTTGCGGATGTCCTCGAGTGCGGCCAGTACGCGCTCGTAATGGGCGCCGGAGATCATGGAGCCGATTTCGACGTCGCCTCCGGTACCGGGGGTGCCGATGGAGATGTCGCTGACTTCCCGGACGAGGAGTTCGATGAATTTGTCCGCGACCGATTCGTGCACCAGGACGCGGCAGGCGGCTCCGCATTCCTGGCCGCCGTTCCAGAACCCGGCAGAACGCACGCCCTCGGCGGCGGCTTGAAGGTCGGCGTCGGCGAAGACCACGACGGGGGCCTTGCCACCGAGTTCCAGGTGCACGCGCTTGACCGAGGATGAGGCGCTTGCGGCGACCTTCTGGCCGCTGCCGACGCTTCCGGTGATGGCCACGAGGTCGACATCCGGGTGCTCGGCGAGCCTGTTGCCCACCACCCGTCCGGGCCCGGTGACAATGTTCACCACACCGGCGGGCACTTCATCGGCGATGAGCTCTGCGAGTTTGAGCGTGGTCAGGGGTGTCTGTTCTGAGGGCTTGAGCACCAGGGTGTTGCCGGCGCCGAGGATGGGGGCGATCTTCCAGGCAGCCATCAGCAGCGGGTAGTTCCAGGGCGTAATCACCCCGACGACGCCCACGGGTTCGCGGAAGATCACCGAGGTGTGGTTCTCGGCGTAGTCGTCCGCGCCCAGGGTGTTGTAGGCACGGGCTGCGCCGGCGGAAAACCGGAAGGTGTCGATGGCGCTGGAGATGTCGTCCTCGGCCACCATCGCCGTCTTGCCGGTGTTGGCGGATTCCAGGGTCTCGAACAGTTCCCGGTTGGATTCGATGATGTCCGCGATCCGCAGCAGGACGGCCGCGCGCTCCTTGGGCGTTGTCGCCGCCCACGCTGCCTTGGCAGCGACTGCGGCAGCGACGGCAGCGTCGACGTCCTCGACGGAACCGGCGGGCACCTGGGTGAGGACTTCCTCGGTGGCCGGGTTGACGACGTCGACCTTTTCGTCCGAGGTGGACGGAGCAAACGCGCCGCCAATGAACTGGCCAAAGGGTGGAAGGGACGGGGCAGGAGTGTTTTCTGCCCGCACAACTGTGAACGGTGAGGTCTTGGTCGTGCTCATTGCTATGCCACCGTCTGGTAGAGGGCGGACAGTGCCTGCTCGACGCGGGCGTGGTCCTCGGCGCTGAGCTCTGCCGTGGGCCGCTTGGGCACGCCGGCGGTAAGACCCTGGAGGGTCAGGCCGACCTTGACTGCGGGGATGAATGGCACGGAGAGCAGGGCATCGATGACCGGATACACCTTCTTCCACTGGTCCAGCGCGCCTTGCAGGTCACCATCGGCGATGCTGCGGCTAACGGCAACGATTTCGTTGGGGACCACGTTGGCGGTGCCTGCCATGACGCCGGCCGCGCCTTCGACAAGAGCGCTGTAGAGGTAGACGTCCCAGCCGATGAAGGTGCCGATGACGTCGGAGTAGTGGTGGATCAGCTGCAGTGCCTGCTCCCAGTTGGCGCTGGAGTCCTTGATGTAGCGGATGTTCTCCACTTCCTCGGCGAGGGCACGGACGGTGGCCGGGTCCAGGTTCACGCCGGTAACGGCAGGGATGTTGTAGAGCATCACCGGGATCGTGACGGAGTTGGCCACGTCCTTGATGTAGGTGACGGTCTCGTCCAGGGACAGCGGCTCGTAGTACGGGGTGATCAGCATGAGCACGTCCGCGCCGAGCTTCTCGGCGGCCTGGGACAGGCGGATGGCCTCGGCGGTGGACGTGGCACCCGTGTTCGCAATGACAGGTACGCGGCCGTTGGCCTGCTTGATGACGGTCTCGATGAGCAGTAGCCGTTCCTCCGAGGACAGGGCGCCGACCTCACCAGTGGAGCCTGCGGCAACCACGCCGTCGACACCGGCGTCGATGGAGCGGTCCACGATGCGGCGGAGGGTTTCGACATCGATGGTTTCGTCCTGGTTGAAGGGCGTGGAGAGGGCGGTGAGAACACCGCGGAGGTTCTGCGACATGAATGGTTCCTTAGGGAAGTTCGTGGGTGTGGTCAGTGGTTTGGGGGTCAGGCGACGACGGACAGTCCGGACTGGTGCGGTGCCTGGCGCTGGGTGGCCAGGACGCTGGCGGCTTCCTGTGCTGCGGAGAACCCGGTGGTGATGGAGCTTTCGGTGTACAGGGTGCCCAGGTAGTCACCGGCCAGGAAGACACGGTCGGCTCCACGCATCAGAGTGGACTGAATCTTGGCGCGGCCCGGGAAGCAGTAGGGGGAAGCGTTCTTCCACCGGTCCACCTTGGCCTCCACGACGCTGTCGGCGAAGCCGTGGCCCAGGACTTCGTCGAGGTCGGTGAGGTGGGTCTTGATGACTTCCTCCTCGCTCTTCTCCAGGAGCGCCTTGCCCAGGCTGGCCGGAGAGAACGTCATGAAGCTGCCGCCGGGCTTGCGGACGGATTCGGTGCCTCGGACGATGCTGGCCTGGTTCAGGGCGATGGCGAAAGAGCGCTTGGGCGCGGCAATGGCGTAGATGTCGTCCCACGGCTTCGCGGTGGTTTCGTTGGTCAGGAATGCCGTGCTGACGTGCGGGCCGTACTTGATCTGGCTCAGTGCCCCGCGGAGGTCCTCGGGAAGGTCCACGCCGACCTTGTGCGAGACGTCGGCGGTGGTGGCGAGGACAACGGTGCGCGCCTCCACTTCGCGGTCGACGCCGTCCTGGCGGTACCGGACCACGACGGATTCCTTCTTGTGGACTACTTCGTGGACGACGGCGCCTAGTTCGATGCGGTCGCTGCCCATAGCAGCCGCGATGGATTCGGTCAGGGTGGACGGACCGCCGACGATGCCCCGGCTCAGGCCCTGGCCGAACCCGAGGACAAGGCTGAAGTAGCCGATGCCCGCCCCGGCGGAGATCTGGTCCATGTCGCCGGCGGAGCGGGTGACGGTGGTCTTGAACAGGGCGGCCGCGTCCTCGGAGAGGTTGCCGATGAAGTCCTGGAAGGACGTGTTGTTCTCGAAGTCGTAGATACGCTGCTGCCGCATGGCACCGGACTCACCCGTGCGCTTCCGCACCACGCCGGTGTACTTTGCCACACCGCTTACCACCTTCAGGCCGGCGCGGAATGTGTCGATGCGGGAGGTCAGGGACATGGGGATGCGGAGAGGGTAGGTGGCAATGTGCCCCTTCTTTATGAACGTGCCGTTCATGGACAGGCCCTGCAGGGACCCGGGGATCTGGACTGCCATCACGCCGACTTCGTTGAGCAGCGCATCGGTGGACGACCCGGCGCCGGCGAACACGTGCCCGCCCCAGTTCAGCCAGTAGTCACCCCGGCGTTCGGAGCGGATCCGACCGCCAACCCGATCTCCCGACTCCAGGACTACCGTGTCCCAGTGCCGGAGCCGCCAAGCCGCGGAGAGTCCGGCCAGGCCACCACCGACGATAACTGCGTCTTTCATGATTCCCATTCCTAGCTGTGTTGATGCTGATATGTTGGCGACCGCACGCCCCGGTTCCTTGCGGAACGGCTGGCGCTGCGGATTCACCAGAAGGAGATAAGTCTCTGGTCAGGCACCGGCCATCATTGGCTGGATACCAAGCCAAACCTTCTGCCCCTCCCCCAGGAGGAACCCAAACGTTGTGACACAAACCACCATAAGATGTGATCACAAATCAAACAAGGGTTTGCGGCAAAATCTTTTGGACTGGCCGGGCAAGCCAGGACCGACCCTCCCGACTCACCCGTATATTTGATCTGTGGTCATATCCCAGCGCGCAGAGCCCACCTTGCTGACCGATCAGGTCTATTCGATGATCCGCGCCGCGATCCTGAGCGGAGACCTCCCCGCCGGGTCCCGCCTGAAGGTGCGCGACCTGGCCGAGCAGGTAGGGACGAGCGTCATGCCTGTCCGTGAGGCAATCCGGCGGTTGGAGGAGATCGGGCTCGCCGAGCGTGAGCCGCACAAGGGCGCGGTGGTCAAGACCTTAACTTTCGAGGAGCTGATCCACGTCTACGACGTCCGGCGGCTTCTGGAAACCGAAGCGGCGCGACTAGGCAGCGAAAACGTCAGTTCGGATGACTGCGACCGGATGCAGGCCGAATACGACCTGATGCGCAAGGCGATCGACGAGCGGCAGGTTATCCCCACGTTGGACCATGACGAGGCAATGCTGGCCATCCTGTACCAGGCTGCCGGCAACCCCGTGCTGCTCCAGATGATCAGGAGCTTGTGGCAACAGTGCCGCGCATACAAGATCGTGGGCGCCCAGGGCTCGCTTGACAATGGGAACGACGACTCACTGTGGCGCTACCAGCAGGATCTCATCACCGCCGCCCGCAACAGCGATCCGGCTGCGGCGGCGGCAGTAAACAGCGCCTCCCTCCTGGACGCCAGCGAGCGGATCAAGGCCCGCCTGGCCGACCAGGGCTCTGCTTAGTGCTTGATATCCCCCGGTAGGCCTGCCGGGACACCGGGGAACCGGCCACCTTGCACGCGCGGGTTAGCTCCGAATTACAAGGACTACCCGCCCACGTTCTCCCCGGTAGGCCTTAACGATGCGAAGTGAGGGGCGTCGAACTGCCGGCCCATCCCGGGGCCATTTCGCCGCGTCGGTCCGAGGCGACGGCGTGGTGCGCTCAGTTCGATGGTGGCCAGGTGAGTGGCGCTGGGGGCCTGCCAGCGGCAGGACGTGTTCGATCCCGGATTGGGATCGCTTGGGCAGGCGGACGTCTGCAGGACCGGGGGCGCCTCTCCGGCAAAAGAAATGTGATCACAGATCTAGACAGGGCGCAGCGGGCTGGCTACAGTGACTTAGACCACAAGCCGGCAAGCACTGTTACCGGCGATCAGCAAGTCACGCTCCCCTGAAAACCCGGCTTGGACCGACTCTCAGGGTCAAGGCGTCCGCTACTTGAAGGAAACGAAGATGGGCTTAAGCTTTGGCACGAAAGCTCCCCGGCTCGCGCTCTCTGGAGGCGTCGTGGTCTCCGGACTAGGCAAGAGTTACGGGGCTAGCCGCGTGTTGTCGGATGTGAATCTGACGATGAACGAAGGTGAAGTTGTCTCCATCATCGGCCCCTCAGGGGCTGGCAAGAGCACCTTCCTGCGCTGCCTGAACTACCTGGAGACCCCCACCGAGGGCGAGATCTCCATCGGCGGGGCCCACGTCGTGGCCGGCGGGAAGCTGCCGGACAAGGCGAGCCTTGATCACCTTCGCCGGGTCACCGGAATGGTCTTCCAAAGCTTCAACCTGTTCCCGCACCTCACCGTCATGGAGAACATCACGCTCCCCCAGCGCAAGGTGCTGGGCTCAAGCAAGGAGCAGGCCGAAGAGGTCGCCAACCGGCTGCTGAAGCGGGTGGGTCTTCCCGAGAAGGCCAAGGCCTATCCTGCCCGACTTTCCGGAGGCCAGCAGCAGCGCATCGCGATCGCCCGGGCCCTGGCGTTGTCCCCGAAGGTGATGCTCTTTGACGAGCCGACGTCCGCGCTTGATCCCGAGATCGGCCTGGAAGTCCTCGCCGTCATGCGTGACCTGGCCGACGAGGGCATGACCATGCTTGTGGTCACGCACGAGATGCACTTCGCCCGGGACGTCTCAAACCGCATCATGGTCATGGGCAACGGCGGGGTGCTGGAAATCGGACCCAGCCACCAAGTGATGTCGGACCCGCAGAACGAACGCACCCGGCAGTTCCTCAAAGCTGTGCTGGACAGGTGAGCCGGCGATGATCACGCAACTGCTGTCCTCGATCGTTCAGGGTGTAGGGCTCACCCTCTACGTCACCGGCGCATCCCTGCTGTTCGGCGGCATCGGCGGCCTGGTGCTCGTCGGCGCGGCCCGCTCACCCATCGCCCCCGTTCGGGCCGTCGCCACCCTGTACATCAACATCGTCAGGGTCATCCCGCCGATCACCTGGTTGTTCTTGATCTACTTCGGCCTGCCCCAGTTCGCACTGAGGCTGACCACCATCCAAGCCGCAATTATCGGGTTCTCAGTCATCGCCTCGGCGTTCATGGCGGAGATTTACCGCTCGGGCCTGCTGAGCATCCTCGACGGTCAACGCGAGGCCGCCCACGCGCTCGGCCTGAGCTCGGTCACCACGGTGGGGCACATCATCACACCACAGGCCTTCCGGGTCGCGCTGCCCGCGATCGCCACCTACGGTATCGGTCTGCTGAAGGACTCCGCCCTGGCCTCCACCATCGGCGTGCGTGAGATCACCTACTACGCGCAGCAAAGCGCCAAGCAGACGCACGAAGGCCTGCTGTCATTCGTCGTCGCCGGTGCCCTGTACATCGTCATCAGCCTCATCGTCGCCCTCATCTCCCGGCGGGTCGACCTCACGCTGCGCAGGAAGATCGGAGTGGCGTGATGGACATCTTCACCCAATGGCTCGCTTGGATGCCCGCCCTCACCCCGGGCCTCATGATCAGCCTCCAGCTGACCGGACTGTCGCTGCTCTTCGGCTTCCCGCTCGGCCTGCTGTTCGCCGTCATGGCCGCCGCGAAAATCGCGCCCCTGCAGTGGATCTCCTTCTTCTTCGTGGAGATCGGTCGCGGCCTTCCGGCCCTGGTGCTGTTGTACCTGATGTACTTCAGCCTCCCCGACGCCGGCATTACCCTAACGTCGTTCACCACAGCGGTCATAGCGCTGAGCTGGAACACCGGCGCCTACGCCTCGGAGTACTTCAGGGCAGGAATCGCCGCGGTACCCCTGGGACAACGGGAAGCGGCACTGACCTCAGGGCTCCGCGGCTGGACAGGATTCCGGCTCATCATCCTGCCCCAGGCACTGAGGATCTCCACCCCGCCACTGGCCGGACTCGCCGTCCTTATCTTCCAGGGCAGCGCACTGGCCTTCGTGATCGCCGTACCCGAACTGATGTCCAAAGCCTTCGAAATCGGATCCATCACCTTCCAGTACCTGAGCGTCTACACCCTCACCGCAGTCATCTATGGATCCCTCACCCTCGTCTTCCTCGGACTCGTCCGGCTCCTGGAACAGCGCCTCGGACGGCACCTGCAACGCAACTAAACCTTTCCATCCATCCCCGGGGATTCACCCCACCAGCTCAACAAGAAAGAGAAAACCATGTCCCGTACTCTCGTGCGCGCGCTCTCGGCCGGCACCGCCGCCGGTCTGCTCGCCATCAGCCTCTCCGCCTGCGGCGGCACCAACACAGCCAGCAGCTCAAGCGACTGCAAGGCAGCCCACACAGACCTCAAAACCATCAACCAGGGCGAGCTGACCGTGGCGAGCTATGACTACGCACCCGCCACCATCCTGCAGGGCGACAACGTCACCGGCATGGAAGGCGACCTGATCAATGAGATCGCGAAGCTCGAATGCCTCAAGCTCACCGTCAGTACTTCCGGCGGTGCGGGAGCAGTCATCCCGTCCGTGCAGGCCAAGCGCGTGGACATCGGATCGGGAAACTGGCTGCGCACCAAGGAACGCACCAAGATCGTCTACCTGAGCACCCCGCTGTGGAGCGACCCGCAGGCCATCGTCTCCACCAAGGGCCTAACCAGCGATGATCTGGAGGGCAAAGTCGTGGGCTCGGTCGCCGGCAACCTCTGGAACGACAGCATGTCGAAGTGGCTTGGCGACAAGTTCAAGATTTACCAGGACGACGAATCCATCTACTCCGACCTGAAAGCCGGCCGCATCGACGCCCTCGTCGCATCCGCCGCATCCGCCAAGTACCGGTTCAAGGACGCCCCTATCGAGGGCGCGCAGGTGATTCCCGTCAAGCCCAACCCGCACGTCCCCCAGTTCGCCTCGGTCGGCCAGGTCATGCTGCCCTCCAGCCTGGACAACGACACTCTCGGCAAAGCGCTGGACGAGGACATCAAAAAGCTCCGTGAAGACGGAACGATCAAGAAGATCCTCGAGAAGTACGGCATCGACCCCTCTGTCGGTGAGCCGGGGGCACCCAGCGAGCTCTAACCGACACGTCTTGCACAGGGCGGCGCCGGAATATATGTCTTCTCCGGCGCCGCCCTATGCGGCGTCCCTGTTGGCGCCGTACATCAGAGTCTGAAAGCAAAGCAAGCAAAGGAGCATGCACATGAGCGGAACCATCGTTGTGGGGGTTGACGGCAGCCCAACGGCCAGAAAGGCAGCAGAGGCCGCAAGGGACCTGGCATCGGCGCTGGGAGCAACCCTTCATGTGGTCTCAGCCTTCGACAGCGAACGTTCCCAGATGTTCGGCAGCGGCAGCAACACATGGCTCGTATCGGACGCAGACAAGGCCGAACACGTCGCCCGGGCAGTCGCTGACACCCTGGGCGGGGACATCAACATCACCTATTCCGCAGCACAGGGCAGACCAGCCGACGCCATCATCAGGGAAGCGATCGGCAAAGAAGCACGAATAATCGTGGTGGGCAACCGCCGCATGCAGGGCATCGGACGGGTTCTGGGCAGCGTGGCCAACAGCGTGGCCCACAACGCCCCCTGCGACGTCTACATCGCCAATACATACGACGCGGACTGAACCAGCGCTTGCCGAAAAGCATTCACGAGTCCAGAGTCTGAATTTCACCAGGAGCCCATATTGCATGACGTGATCATTGTCGGAGGCGGCGCGGCGGGACTCAGCACCGCGTACCATCTGCGGGACACTGGCCTGGACGTCCTCATCCTTGAGTCCAGCGACGACATCGGCGGCAGGGCACACACAGTCCCCCTCGCCGGAACCGCAGCCAATTCCGGAGCCATGTTTGTCTACAAAGACACTAAAACCGAAGAGCTCGTCAATGAGCTGGGAATAGATGCCGTTCCGTTCCTCCCGGAAACCTACGGAATCCACGTCAACGGCAAGACCGTTGTGGCCAAAACCAATGAAGACGTTGTAGCCGGCCTTAATATCAGCGAGTCCGAAAAAACAGAGCTTCTCAACTTCATCGATGCGTCCCTCACGGAATACCAGGACTACGTAGCTGACGCGACACCTGTCGGTGAACTGGGCAAGCTATCGGAAGAGACCGTAGCTGAACGCCTGATCGGCCTGCAGCCCGCCGTACAGGAAATCATCAGCACAGCCATCCGGGGCGGCGCAGTAGGTGATCCCGCCAACCTCTCCGCGAAGTACGCGCTCCGCTACTTTGCCAGCTATCTCGCACGAGAGAAGAACAACCGCCTGTTCGCGCTGGAAGGCATGCAAGCCATACCCCGGGCACTTCTCAAACACCTTCCCAACCACACCCTGCGCTGCAACACCCAGGTCACGAACGTGGTGCCGCTCGAAGAACAGCTTTACGAGGTCACCGTGACCGGTGAGGAAGGCCCGCAGAAGCTCACGGCCAAGCACGTCGTGCTGGCCGTCCCCGCCCCGGTGGTTCCAGACATCGTCAACAGCCTGCCTGAATGGAAGACCGCAGCGCTGAAAAAGGTAGCAAGCCCAGGCAGCACCACGCTCAACATCGTCGCCGATATTGAAGGGCTGCCCGCTTCCGGGACTGGGCTTTCATTGTGACGGTCGGCATGGCCTTTGACGCCATCATCAACCCTGTTCCCGGCGGTACCGAGGAGACACGCAAGGCGAACATTCTCCAGCTGACCTGTTATGGAAATTCGTCGGGCTACCTGCCTGGGTTTGCTGACAACGAGGAACACATCATGGACTGGATGGAGGACGTGTACACGGTGGCCCCGGAGCTTCGCGGCCGGGTGCTCGGCGTGCACGCCCAAACCTGGCAGCACTGTTTCGCCCTGCTCAGCCCGGAACGGGCCTCAGCCCTTCCCGAACTCCAGCACCCCGTTGGATGGCTGCACTTCGCCGGTGACTATACCTCGGAGACTGCCGGCACCCATGGGGCGTATTCCGAAGGAGAACGGGTAGCATCCCAGATACTCGCAGCCACGAAACCCGCAGGGTAGTAGGAACAACCCGCGTGGGTGCCGCAGGGGCCAAGCCATGCCAGGACCTGATCCTTCATTCTCTTCTTGAAAGGACCTCCTCATGACGGTCTTCGGAATAATCGGCGTCGGGTCCATTGCTTCCGCGATCGTCACGGGCCTATGTGAAGACGTGGGAGAACCCCCACAGGTAGTGCTGTCACCGCGCGGCCAGGCGCGTTCCAGTGATCTTGCCGCACGCTTCCGAACAGTCACGATTGCTTCAACCAACCAAAAGGTCATCGACCAGAGCGATGTGGTCGTCTTGTGCGTACTACCGCACCAGGCAGAGGAAGTGCTCGGGCAACTGGCATTTCGAGAAACCCGGGGAGTCGTCAGTGCCATGGCCGGGGTGCACCTGACCGTCCTGCAAAACCTGGTCTTCCCGGCCAGAGACATCGCACGAAGCATCCCCGCGCCAGCCGTAGCCACACGATCGAGCGTTACACCGATCTACCCCTCTACGGAAGCTGCCCGCGACCTCTACGACAGACTCGGCGGACGATTCGAACTCGCCGATGAACTCGCATACGAAGCAGTTTCTGCGGCATCGGCCACTGTCGAAGCCTACTTCCACTACCTTGGGACCATCGCCGACTGGCTCGCTGCGCATGGAGTGGCCGGCACAGATGCCCGTCGATATGTCGCCGCCACGTTCAGCGACCTGTCCGAAGAACTGGACACAACAGATGTCGATTTCAGTGCCCTGGCCCGCGCGCACACGACAGAAGGAGGCCTCAACGAACAATTCGCAAAGCACCTCACCGCGAAAGGCACCTTCACCGCGGTGGGCGAAGGTCTCGATGCGGTACTCGCACGCCTCTCGCCCACCTGACAAGGCCTGCATCCCATCGCCCGTTCCCAGTCCCCTTCAGCAACAGCGGCCAACGTAAAAAGGTCGATCGGTCTACTCCGAACCCGACCCGATTGGGTACACCCAAACGCGACACAGACGGACTCTGGGCCCCAGAAACAAGGGACTTCCATCCAACTCCACAGAGACGGTACCGCCGCCGCCCACAGCCAGGGACAATTCTCATGGGCTCCCCACCTCTACGCCGCTCAATTCCAAGGCCGCGGCGGGGAGTCCGTCGGTGGGAGGGGTCTGCGTCCTGCGGCAGGCAGCTTGTCGTACGGGCAGGCGGCAAGCGCCCTGGGTAAGGTTGAACGGCCCTGGTTGTCGCGGACGCTATGGTGCTCGGCGGAGATATCAGGTGTACGCAGATCCACGACTTAGTTGCTTCTCCTCGCAGCGATCCTTCTCCAGCAGCAAGAGCAAAGTCCCAACCAGACGCTTCGAAATGCAATGTCACCGAGTAGGTTTTTTATTGTCGTCCACCCGTGCGGCAATTCTTTCCACTGCTGCAAGTGATGAGCTTGTTTTAGACGTCGGCAGGTATTCCATGCCCCAGCAGCCGGCGTAGCCGAGTTTGCGGAGGAGCCGGAATTGTGCCTCCCAATCGAGATCTCCGGTGCCTGGTTCGTGACGGCCTGGAGCATCTGCTACCTGGACATGAGCGACCAGGTCTATGTCCTCACCGATTTCTTTGGCGAGGTCTTCCCCCATAACAAGTGCGTGATAGGCGTCGAGCAGCAGGCGCAGGTGCGTTGATCCAACCTCGCGCACGATGTCGAGAGCTTCGCGCGTTGAGTCGAGGTACGTGCCGACGTGGTCAACACGCGAGTTTAGATTCTCGAGGAGCAGTGTCACGTCGCTCCCTTCCATTAGCGTGGCCGCGCGGGAGAGGACGGAAACGACCGCGGAATGCTGGTGGGCGCGGTCAAGTCCTGGTATCTCCTGTCCTGCAACGACGACAAGGTACCGTGCACCCAACCGCTTTGCCACCTCGAGTGACTGGCGTACACCGACAAGGTATTCGTCGTGGAGGGTGGGATCGGTAATCTGCCGCTGGGGGTCCACGGTCATGGAGAGCAGTGGAACGCCCGTCTCGTCGAGGGCTTCCCGAACATCGTCCAGGTTCTTGTCGCGCCAGCCCCAGATCTCTACGGCGCTGATTCCATGCGCGGCTGCTGCGCGGATACGTTCAGCGGTGGTGTCGCCTGATTCGGTAAAGAGCCATTCCAAGTTTGCGGTGATTGAATTCATCAGGGCGTGCCGGTTGGTGGTGCTACGGACTTGGCCGGAGAGTACTGACCGTGTCCATCGAAAAGGGGACCTGCTGCATCGGCGTCCACGACTTTCTCGTCGTTTTTCATTTCCTTGACTTCAGACTTGATGATCCGCATTGATTGCCCGAGGCTGCGTGCCATGGCCGGAAGCTTGGGTGTGGCAAAAAGAAGCAGTGCAACAACAATGATGATCATCATGGGCCAAGGGCCGTCGAGTAGTCTTCCCACGGGAATTTACCTCTACTTTCACGTTCATATCGGTTTTTTGCGACGCCCGCTTGCAAAAGGAGAGCCAGCGCATCGGGGTCGTTGAGCGGGGGTCATCAGTCCACGACAGTGATGTCGTACCCTTCCCATTGCCCTATGATTTGCCTGCCGTCATTGCCGTGCGGGCGAAGCCAGACCAATGAGGAGTCGGCGCTGACTTCTTCTACTTGTGCGGTTCTCACGAGTCGGTCCCCGATCCTGAGTTCGATGGTGCGGCCCACAAGATTTCGCCAGTGGTCATCGCATTCGGACATGACAATTCTTCCTTTGTCAGGTAAGTGGTGGTGGAGTTTTCAGGGGTTACGACGACGGGCCGCGGGCGGGCGGCGTCGTAACCCCTGAAGTTGCTGTGGCTGGAATCAGTCGAACTCTTCTGGCGACCATGCGTCGCGCCAGTCGATCCGCGGCACGTCGCCGTCGAAATTGATGGGGAGCCAGACGTATTCGGCGAAGCGAAGGTCGGACTGGTGCTGGACGGATTCGTCGGCCTTTTCGGTCTGTGCTTCATCGCCGCTGAAGAGCCGGCGGTATCGTTCTGTTTGGTCGGATTCTTCTGGGGAAAGGTCGGGTAGCCAGCGGTCAGCCAAGGCAATGTAGAGGTCGCGCTTGTGCGGGTGGCGGAATACTGAACTGACCTGTGTGCGGTATGACGTCCTGCTGTCGTCATCCGGGTGCGGATCGCCCAGGACGGTCCATGGTCCGTGGTAGGTGTCGGCGCTGGCCACCTCGGATGCGTTCGGGTAGTAGCCGGATGTTCCAGAGGTGATGAGATAGTGCTTGGATCCCTTGCGGAAGTAGGCGGGTGCTTCTCGCACGTCTGGGGGGCCTGGCTGTGGGAAATGGGTTGAGTAGAAGCCGGTGACGCCGGTGTAGTCGGGAGTAAGGTCCGCGCAGATCAACTCGCTGTGGACCCGCTCAAAGTAGTAGTAGGCCTTTCCGTCTGTAGGGTCCACGACCAGGTCAAAGTCGCCGGCGTTCATCCCTAGGGGTTTGAGGCCGGTGGTGACGATTTCATAGGGTCCGAGGATGTCGTCGGCCACCAGTACGGTTGTGCGTTGGCTGAATCCTTCTCCCATGATCTTTATCCAGCACACGTATTTGCCGGTTTCCGGCTGCCTGATGATGTGGGGGCGGTCAAGCAGTTTGGTGGGGTGAAGGGGCGAATCGATGTCTTCAGGTGTCGGAGGGATGATGAGGCCGCGGTCTTCCCATGTGACGAGATCGGTCGAGGAGTAGCAGCGGATTCCCCAGTGCCAGATGTCGGATCCGGGTTCGGTGCGCTCCTTGTTCTCGCCGTACCAGTAGAAAACGTCGTTCTCAAAGAAGATGGATCCTGCGTGTGCCTGGATCCGGTTACCGTTGGTATCGAGCCATGGTTGTCCCGGGAATATTTTTGACATTTTCATCTTTCGGAGTGGGGTTTGGTCTTTGAACAGAAGTGCTTGGATGCCGGGGAATTCGGCAGTATTACTGCACCTCGACGAAATCAGCGTCGTACGGGGCGAGTGTGAACTCGCCCGTATAGTCACGGTCGTAGAGGATGCTCCTTGACGGCCCGGTCATCGTGATCTGTTTCGGTATGCCGTCGAGGTTGACGCACAGCATGTGTGTCTCATCAATGAACCTGGCGAGTACCCCGGGCGGTACTTCGGGACCCCGCCTGACCTGCCTGTGGTTGATCTCCGAGTCCAGGATGGGGTCGAGCAACTCTCGTCTCGCTGGTATGCCGAGGTAGATGGCGCGCCCGCGACCGAACTCGTTGACGGTGGCCACAGGGTAGTCCCGATCCAAACCCGCGATCGATGCCATGACGCTGGCGGTGCGGGTGTTGATCTCGTCGAAGCGTGGCGATCCGGTTTGGACGATTGCATCACCAAGTACGATGTCCAGGCACTGCCCTGACGTGCCGCGGGAAAGCTCGTTCAGGAGCCCCGTTTCCTGATACGACCCCAGCCGAATGCCAAAGACGTCAGCAAGCAGCCCCGGCCGCGTGCTCCTGTGGACCTGCCCGGTGGCGTCGACGAAGCCGGAGTAGGACGTCATGATGGCCGTTCCGCCCTGCGCTACGAAGCGACGGATCTGTTCAGATGCGGTCTCGTCGATTAATGTGGCGCCGGGAATGATAAGAATCTTGTAGTCCAGGGTGCTGCGGTTCAGATCTACAATCCGCTGGTCCAGGTTGCGCTCCAACACGGCGTTGAAGCAGGTTTGGAGCTGATGATCGTGTTTCTCCGGTAAAGAGGCACTCGCGAGCTGGCTATCGAAAGAGAACGCCAATGCGATGTCGGCGTGGGGACGATATGGAAACCCGTAACGTCCGATCTTGCTGAATTCCTGAGCTAAGTGTCGGTATTCGTCGTACTTTCGATTGGGCTGGCCGTCCCAGTCGACCATGCCCTGCAGGTATTGTTCCTCTCCGCTGTGCATCGACTGCCAGGTCCAGCCACAGACCATCTGGTTTCCGGAAAGAAGAGACGCGTAGGCGGTCTTTCGGACTGATCCCGGAACCGCTGTCATCGTGGTGAACTCTGTGCACCAAAACGGATACTGGCTTTCAAACTGAATGCGCGCAAGACCCAGAAGGGCTTCATAAAGCCCATCGTTGTTCACCAGCGAGTAACCGGGATAGAAGCCCATGCCGCCACGGCTCATCTTGCCGGTATACGCGATCTCTGCGTAGTCGAAGTAGCGGGCGTCCTCCTTGTAGTACCAGGCATTGGTCGTCAGGAGAACACCGGGGGCATTTTGCTCAACCTGTTCCATCACGGAAAGAAGGAATTCATTGATTTCGTCGGAGACGAAGCGGCGGAAGTCCAGGACACGTTCCGGTGCGCCGTCAATCGCCGCGGACTTGGGCAGCCCGATCTCGCTGAAGTCGCCGATGCGACGGGACCATCTTTGGCCGGCCCAGGCCGAATTGAGGTCCTCGACGGTTCCATATTTCTTGCGCAGCCACTCGAGAAAGCGTGATCGAACCGTCTCACTGTACGAATATGGTCCGTCTCCCGGCTCGTTGTCGATGCCGAACGCCAGGAGCGCCGGGTGGCTTGCGTAGCGGGAGCTTAGCTTATCGGTGAACCGCAGGGCATGCGCCCGGTAGGCCGGGTCCCCGACGTCGACCATGTAGCGTGAATTGGGATACAGGCGGCTGCCCGTAGAGTCGGTAATGTTTATGCTTGGGTGTTTGCGGTGCAGCCAAAGGGGCGCCGGACGAACGGCGATGTCGAGGATCACGCTGATCCCTGCGTCGTGCATCCGATCCATAACATCGTCGAACCATTCGAACTCGTAGTGTCCGTCTTGCGGCTCGTAGCTGTCCCAAGCCAGATGCCCCAGTCTTACGACGGTCAGTCCAGCCGCCGACATCAGGCGGATATCGCGTTCCCACTGCTCGTGGCCTGAATCATGTGGATGGTAGTTGGCCCCGACGTAGAGATGTGGAGATGCATCCCGGTGTGGGTAGGTTTGTTCGGTCACGACGTGTCCTGTTGCTTGTTGGGTGTTACCACTTCGGTTGGTGGTGTTGGAAGTCTCCGCCGTCATGCGGAACTCCGTGGTGTCAGTCCTGTGTCCTGGCCTGTCCCCTAATATCCCTCAAGGAGGGGAGAGGCCAGGTCGCAGCTTCTATGCGCCTTCGTTGACCTGAAGGCGAATGCTGTCGTACATGATCCCGCCCATGGGCGCCATCCAGTTGTCGGCGATGGGGACCTCTGGCGGCCGGACGTTGGCGAGGGTAATCACGTTTTCGCCGTCCTGGATCAGGCTGGCAGGGAATTCGATCGTGGGCAGCTTTCGGTACATGGAACGTGCTGTCAGCCGGTAGGAGGAATTGTCACCGGGGACACCAGGCAAGGGGTCAAATGTCGATATCGGGGTTCCATTGAGCGTGACCGCCAGTGTTGCATAGACTTGGGCCGCGAGGGCGATGTCGAGGTAACCTTTGCCCTGCTGGTAGCGGTGGGCGTCGAAGCGGATTTTCCATGTTTCGAGTGAAGTATCTGGTGTGGTGCCTCGCCATTCGAGCTTGCTTGGCTGTCCCCGGTGTCCTCAGCCCAGGGTGAAAGTAGTTCCATTTCTTGGCGGGGTCGTCGACACCGACTTTGAAATCGACCCCGTTAGGGAAGTCGTAGGGATATTCCAGCCACGTGAGGTTGCGCCGGTAGCCGCCGGGGCCACCGTGGATGAAGAACTCCTCCCCCGAACGATCCGGCGTCCCGATCTGCCACAGAGTGGGACCGTATTCAGTGGGGTGCCAAACGTGATTCCCGGTGTCGATGCTCGCGCCGGCTGTGACCGTGATATTTTCGCGCCGGTACTCCCCCATGACCCCCTTGGTGAATGCCGCCAGGGTGTAGTTGCCAGGGCGAACGGCAGGGATGCTGAACCTGCCACCGGGGCCAATCTTGGCGGCGTAGGTGTAGTCCAGGCTCAGGTACTGCCAATCTGTGCCGTCCAGGGTTACACCGCGGAAATCCCTGTCGGGCCCTGGCTTGTACAGGATGGCCCAACCGTTGTCGACTGCTCCAAGAGATGGGACGGTCAGCTTGCCGGTGACTGTTGATCGCTCCTTGGCCGCGTAGATGGGTTCGGTGACCCATGTATACGGCCATGCCGCCTGCTCGCGCACGGCGGCACGCTTCGCGTCTTCCCACAGTGCCGCGACATTGGAGCGTTCGTCGCCCGCCGCCGCCTCGCCCACGTGGAGGTAAAAGGGTCCGTAGACCTTCTCCCATCCGCGGGAGGGCTGAGTGTCAGGCTCGCCATAGTGCCCGGTGAGGGGGTGCCAGAGAAGAATCATGCCATCGTAATAGTCGTGGCACGTCAGTTCCGGACGCGTCGGGCCCCCGAATGATTCCTTGCTTGCTTGGACGAGGGAGAGCCCCAACTTGCCATTGGAGATCATGAAGACGTGGTTGTCGCCTTCCAGGTTGGTGGCGTTCTGGTACTTCGAATAGATGGTGCCGTCCGGCAAAACTTCGGTTGAATCCTGGAGCACCACCCAGTTCTTGGTGTCTTCGATGCTGGGACGCTGCTGGATGCCCCTTTCGTCGTCCACTACGAACCACTTGAAAGCAGGATCATCGGCCGCAAAGGCGTAGCGCAACTGTCCGAAAGTTAGGCCGTCGGGCATATTGTCGGTGTACTTCGTGATCCAGTATTGATACAGACCGGATGAACCTCGTTCAAGCGCGATCCGGATGTCTACGTAGAACGTGTTCTTCGTCGGGTCATTAGAGAGGATGGACACCTCCACGCGGTCGGCGCTCTGGCTGACCACGCTAAAGGCTCCCCCTTCATCCCGGTCGATCTTGCTGCCCCGGAGTAGTCGAACGTTGTGTACCCATGCCCGTGCGAGCCTGGAAGAAGGTTTTGGCTTGCATTGCCTTGCGCGCTGCCGACCAAGTACAGGTTCTTGATGTCCGCGCTGGCTTTGACGACATCGAACTGAACGATGCCGTTACTGAGCGTCACCGTGGAGCCATGATCGACAATCGTCACGTCCGGCCCGTTCGCAGCCGAAGCTCGTGTTGATGCATAGACGGGCAGGACGGCGGCACTGGCGGCCGCGCCCATCAAGCCCAAAAGGGTACGGCGGGCAATGGAAGTGGACATAGGAAATCTCCTTCAACCTTGATTGCTTTTTCGGGTTATTACGCGTTATCCAACGGCAGTCCCAGGCAAAGTGCGCTTCAGCTGGGCGTCGAATCGTTTCAATAGTGACTTCGGAAATGCGTTGATTTACTCGATATGGAGCAGAGAAACTGCTGTGTCATAGGTGATCTGGGCCGCCGGCCCAGTGGCTAACTCCGGTTTGCAACGCCACAGCGAAACCTGCGGGCATTTGTACTGGCCGGCGTCCGATGGATGTGGCTACGTTCGGGCCGACCGTGCAGTCCTGTTCTTGATAGCTGTAGCGGCAAGGACGAGGGTGCCGGGGACTATCACAAACAGCGCCGGCAGCATCCAGACGAAGACGACCGACATGACGATGGCCGCAATCAGCAGGAGCGATCCAGCCAGATCGCGCAGCGCGTCATTCTTCGCGGCGGTATAAGCCGTGGCCCACCGCTGGGAGCCCGGCGCGTCCGGGCTCTGCCAGCCAGCGTCAACGCCCCAAGTCCACCCGCCGCTCCAGTTGGCAGCCGTCCGCAGTAAAAGCACACCACCCGCGGCCGCCAAAGTCAGTGTGGCTGGCACGACCGCTGCCTGAGCGGGCAGTTGCCCCACCCAGGCGAGTAAAAGGTTGAGGACAATCACGACGCCGGCCGCCGCCGTCGTGAGGCCCAGCTTCCAGCTGCCTGGCAGTGCCGCCTTGAAGAGGCTCCAGAGTCCGCGGACGGAATCATCCCGGCCGGCCAGGTGCCGTTCCAGGTGGGCGATGCCGGCCGCGTAGGCGGCCGGCAGGGTCACCAGCGGGATGGACAGCACCAGCACCAGCAGGCCTGCCAGGAGGGTTTCGGAGAACAGGGCAAACCGGTTCACCGGAATGGGCTCGTGGCCGGAAACGGGGGTGGTGCTGTCCATGGCGCTCATTTTTCTCTCCGTTGACCGTCAGCCCTTGAGGCCCTGGGTGGAAACGCCCTCGACGATGTACCGCTGGAAGATCAGGAAGAAGATCAGCACGGGGAGCAGGGCCAGGACAGACATGGCGATCATGGCGCCGTAGTCCGAGGACTGGGTTTGGTCCACGAAGAGGCGCAGGGCCAGGGGCAGCGGGTATTTGTCGGGGGTGTTCAGGTACAGCAGGGGGCCCAGGAAGTCGTTCCAGCTCCAGATGAAGGAGAAGATCGAGGTGGAGATCAGGGCCGGTTTCATCAGGGGCAGCATGATGGAGGTGAAGATCCGGACGTGCCCTGCGCCGTCGATGCGGGCTGCTTCGTCGAGTTCGGCGGGCAGGTTGCGCATGAACTGCACCATCAGGAACACGAAGAACGCGTCTCCGGCGAGGAACTTGCCGATGAGCAGGGGGACGTAGGTGTCCACCAGTCCGAGCTGCTGGAAGATGATGTACTGCGGGATGATCACCACATGGAACGGCAGCAGCAAGGTGGCGATCATCATGCCGAAGAACACACTGCGGCCGGGGAATTTGATCCGGGCGAAGGCGTAGGCGGACACGCTCGCGGAGAGGATGGTGCCGACGACGGCGCCGATGGCCAGGATCAGCGAGTTGGTGAAGAACTGCAGGGTGGAGACCCCGCCGATTCCGTCCATCGCGGTGGCGAAGTTGTCAAAGCTGAAGTTGTTGGACCACAGCGACGTGTTCTGGCCGCCGATTTCGGAGTTGGGTTTGAACGCGGAGGCGATCATCCACAGGGCCGGGTAGAGCACCACGCAGGTCAGCAGGAGAGCTGCGGCGTGGAAGATGGTGCTCTTGGCGCGTTTGGCGGTGGTGGATTCGGACTTCGGGTTGTAGGCCGGGGCGGTGGCGCCGGGGGCCGGCTGGACGGGGGTTGCCGTGGTTGTCATTTTGCATCACCGCTGTAGTGGACCCAGGACTTGGAGGTGCGGAAGAAGATCAGCGTGATGATGCCGACCACGATCACCAGCAGCCAGGCCATGGCCGACGCGTAGCCCATCCGGAAGTCGCTGAAGCCGCGCAGGTACAGGTAGAGGGTGTAGAAGAGGGTGGAGCCGGCGGGGCCGCCGTCACCGTTGGAGATGATGTAGGCCGACGCGAAGATCTGGAACGCGTGGATGGTTTCCATCAAGAGGTTGAAGAAGATCACCGGCGAGAGCATGGGCCAGGTGATGTTGAAGAACTTCCGGACCGGGCCGGCACCGTCCATCGATGCCGCCTCGTAGAGTTCGCCCGGGATCTGTTTCAGGCCGGCCAGGAAGATCACCATCGGGGCGCCGAACTGCCACACGGTCAGGAGGATCATCATGGGCATGGTCATGGACGGATTCCCCACCCAGCCGCCGATGTTGATCCCGAAGAAGGACAGGCCCTGGTCCACCGGTCCGGAATCGCCGAACATGGCCTTCCAGACGATCGCGATGGACACCGAGGCCCCGATCAGGGACGGGGCGTAGAACGCCGACCGGTAGAAGCCCTGGCCGCGGCGCTTGCTGTTCAGCAGCATCGCCACTGCCAGTGCCGCGGCAAGCTTGAGCGGGGTACCGAAGACCGCGTAGGACAGGGTCACGCCCACGGACTGCAGGAAGCGTTCGTCCTGGAAGAGGGTGGCGTAGTTGTCGAAGCCGATCCACTTGGGCGGCTCGAACAGGTTGTAGTTGGTGAACGAGAGGTACAGGGAGGAGATCATCGGCCCGACCGTCAGGGCGATGAAACCCAGCAGCCAGGGCAGCAGGAAGGTGTAACCGGCGCGGGCATCCGCCCCGCGCTGCCGCGACTTGCGCGGCAACGCGGTACCGGGATGCCCCTGGCGCCTGCTCAGGGTTGGGCTTTGAGTCACGAGTTCAATCCGTCAGTCGTGAACACTCGATCAGGCACTGGCCGGATCAGGCGTTCTGCTTGATGAGGTCTTCGGCTTCCTTGAACCACGCGTCGGCAGCGCTGTCGATAGTGAGTTTGCCGTAGTTCATGTCGGAGCTGACGCGCTTGAAAGATGCCTCCAGTGTGCCGAAACCGACGATGGGCGGTTCCGGTGAGTCCTTGAGGTACTGCTCGATGGACTTCTCGTAATCCACCACCAGCTTGTCGGCGCCATCGAAGGTGGTGCCGTCGCGCTGGGTCTTGGAGGCCGGAACGCCGCGGGAGGTCTTGAAGATCTGGCCCACCTCGGGATCGTTGACCATAAAATCGATGAAGCGTGCGGCAGCGTCCTTGAACCTGGTTTTAGCGCTGGCAGACATCAACATCGCAGCTTTGGGAAACAAGCCCAGGTTGTTCGGGTCATCCGAGGGCACCGGCACCAACTTGAGTTCCTTGGCACCGCTGTCAGCCAGGTACCCGGCCATGAAATTATCCCAGGTCACTTCGGTGGCGGTCACGTTTGAACCAAACGGTGACTTCGGGAGCAGCTGGGTGACTTTCTCCTCGCTGACCACCGCAGACGTGCCACGCACATCAGCGGCAAGTTTCCACCACTTCTTCAGGTCGTCCTTGCTGAAGCCCAGCTTGCCGTCATCGGTAAACGCCTTGATGTTGTTCTGGCGCAGCCAAATATTGAACATCCACCAAACACCGGTGTAGTCGGTGCCACCAAAAATGGCGCCATGGCTCTTGGCGCTAACCTCCGCCATGAACTTGTTGTACTCAGCGTAGGTCCAGCTCCCGTCCGGCTCAGCCACCCCAAGGGATGCAAGTTTGGCTGGATCGTAGTAGACCGCGAATACGTTGGTGCTCGTTGGGATGCCATAGGTCTTGCCCTTGACCTGGCCCGACGGCAGCACCGACTTCTCGAATGCGTCCGTATTGATCTTCACCGTGCCCAAGTCCAAGAGCTGGTTGCGCTGGCCGTAATCGCGAAGGTAGGACAGATCGAACTGCATCACGTCAGGCAGGCCGCCGCCGGCAGCCTCAGTAGCCCTCTTCTGCCAATAACCACCGAAATCCGTGAAATTCCCCGCGATCTTGATGTCCGGATTCTTGGCTTCAAACAAAGCGATGGCCTTGCGGGTCCGCTCGGCGCGGTCGTCGTTGCCCCACCAGGTGTAATTGATGGTCACCGGTTTTTCGGCGGTTCCGGTCTGGCCGGACGAGCTGCCTCCGTTCCCGCAGGCTGCCAGGGCTGCGGCCGATGCGGTGCCGACGGCCACGGTTGTGAGGAAATGCCTTCTGTCGATCATACGAGCCTCCTTGCTCCAGTCGCGTTCGCTAGGAACCTTCGACTGCGTGTTCAATGAAAAAAGTTGCGCTTTGCAGCGGGGCCCCAGCTCAAACCCGGAACGTTGGCAGCTTGGCAGTTTGCAAAGGCCATTTGTGATCAGTCGCTGGCCGCGAAGTCCGTCAGCACCATTCCCGTGACCGGTCACGGACAATGCTACGTAGCGCAGGCTCGCAATGTCAATGATGAATGTGGCGCGGCTCTCTTAGGCGGATTCCCGCCACAGCGGAACAGGTCTGACGATGCGCCTGATAGACGCCGAGGACATAGGTTCACTCGCGAACAATTCAGCAAGAATGGACGCAGCTTCGGTTGCCACCGTTTGAGTCTCTAAAGACAGGGTTGTGAGGGCAGGACTGATAGCTTCCCCGAGCGAGATCCCGTCGATGCCGACAATTCGAACTTTGCCCGGCACGTCGACTCCCAGCGCGTGTGCGCTCTGCACCGCGCCCATCGCCATCAAATCGTTAAAAGCGAGGACCGTGTCGATCCCTGGATCCTGGGCAAGAAGTCTCCTGAAGCCCTCCGCGCCACCGGCGATGGTCTCCGGTTCGGCAACCACGGAGCACGACGTTCCGACCGCTTCTTCGAAGAAATGACGGCGCGGTGAACCAACGGGGACTCCATCCGAGGCCGGCTTCGAGGAGTCAACCATGCCAAAACGGCTGGCGCCCTTTGCCTTGAGTGCCGTGATCAGATCGTTGATACCGGTTCGAAAATCAAGTTCCACTGAATGCACGCCTGGGATGCTGGCTCGGTCTTCCAGCAGGACGATGGGTACGCCGCGTGCTGCCGGCACGAAATGTTCGGGGGGCTCCAGGAAGTAGCCAATGATGGCGTCGGCCTGGGCCGACATGGAGCGAACGGCCTCGGCCTCCCCTTGATCGGCCGTCCCGACCACAACCTGCCAGTCACGGCGTCTGAGCTCGGTGACGAAGGCATCGGCGAGTTGTGCATAGTACGGATTTCGAAACGTACCCACGATGAGGCCTACGGCATGCGTCCTTTGGCGAGACAGGTCAATCGCAAAGCGATTGGGTCTGTACCCTAGCTCTTCGACCGTCTTCATCACGCGCTGACGTGTTTCCTCGCTGATCTCAGCCATGTCGTTGATTGCACGAGTAACAGTTTGGCGCGACACACCGGCGGCCCGGGCAACATCGCGAATGGTCACGCGCCCCGCTGGCGGCACACCAGATTCGGAAACAGGTGAGGAACGGTCAACATGGGATCGCATCGAAGCTGATGGGGACTTATTCACGGCACCAGGACTTAGTGGAATTGCACATGCGCAAACTATAGTCGCGCCTCACTTAATTCTAGATAACCATGGACCCTGGCCTTTGGCTTCAATGACTTTTGTTTCACTTCGCCCCTCCTGTGTTATTCGCGCGGCGGAGGTCGACGCCGAGGTCCAGGTCCTCCACGCGGATGGGGAGCGAGGTTTCGAGCGACTGGTTGCCGGCGATGCCCACGGATACCGAACGCAGCCCGTCGAGGTAGCCGGAGGGGCGGCCCAACGGGTCTTCGCCCGGGCCGTTGAAGAGGTCCGAGAGCAGGAGCTCATCGCCCCCGCCGTGGCCGCCTTCGCCATTGACGATCGGGACCTCGTACGCTGCCTCCCAGTGGCGTTGGACCACCAGCCGTTCGCCGTTGCGGCGGACGGCGTCCTCTTCCTCCACGGGGGTTGCGCTCGGGTCCACCACGGTCTTCTTGTCCGTGCTGTGCAGGACGGCGGCGCGTTCCACCACTTCGAGCTCAGCCCGGCCTTCCGTGCCATTGACCGCCACCCGGTATCCTTCCCACGGGCTGTGCGCGTTCAGGGAGTAGCTCAGGCGCGGCCCGCCCTGGTACTCAACCACCAGTGCCAGGTTGTCCTCGATGGTGATGCCGCCGGTGAAGACGTCCTGGTCGCGGCGGTAGCCGTCGTAGTGCTCGTTGTCCAGGAAAAGCGCCTTGAGCCGCTCGTCCTCCCGGAGGTCCAGCGCGAACGGGTCCTTGTCACCGGCCGGCGCACCCGCGTCGGGTGTTCCGCGCTCGGGGCGGGGGCCAAGCCCGCGTTCGGCAGCGTTCTTGTCGCCATAGAATTTCAGGCCGCCGGAGGCGAAGACGCGCTCCGGGACGTCGTCGATCCACCAGTTGACAAGGTCGAAATGGTGGGACGCCTTGTGGATGAGCAGGCCGCCGGAGTTCTTCTTCTCGCGGTGCCAGCGGCGGAAGTAGTCAGCGCCGTGGACCGTGTCCAGGACCCAGCTGAAGTCGATCGAGGTGACCTTGCCGATCACGCCGCTCTGGATGATCTCCTTCAGGGCGCTGTTGCGGGGCGAGTAGCGGTAGTTGAACGTCACCACCACATTCCGGCCGGTTTCCTGGACCGCTTTGGTGATGCGGCGGCAACCCTCGGCATCGATGGTGAGCGGTTTCTCCACCACCACGTCCGCGCCGGCCCTGAGGGCTTCGACGATGTAGTCGGCGTGGGTGTAGTCCGGAGTGGTCACCACGACGCGATCAATGTGGTTGGCCTGGATAAAGGCCGTCAGGTCCGCCGGATCGAACGAGGCAATGGGGCCGGGAGCGCCGAGCTCCTGGATGAGGCCCTGGTAGAACTCCACGCGGCCGGGGTTCACGTCCGAGAACGCGACCAGTTCCGCGGTGTCGGCGTGCTTGCCGAACACTGCGCGGATGTACATTTCGGAACGCCCTCCGGTGCCGACCAGGGCAAGGCGCGCTTTGCGGCCGTCCTTGGCAGACGTCTTGACCTCGGCAGTGGTAGCCGAACTGAATTCTCGTGATTTTCTCATTGGGTGTCTTTCGAAGTGTGGTTTACGCTGACGACTCGGCGGCCGTTTCGGCCCGGGGAATGGGAGTTTCCATGCGTTTGCCCCGCGGTTGCGTCAATGACCAAGGCCATCCGTTTACTTGTTGTCCTGCCAGAGCTTGTTGATCTCTTCCTTGACCTTGTTGCCGCCGCTGGTGCCCCACAGCTTGATGGCGTCCTTCAGCCCCTGCTCATCGATCTGACCCGCGAGGTACTTGATCCGGGCATCGGCCACGATGTTGTCCAGCTGGGCTCCCTTGGCGACGTAGGTGGCGGAAACGTACGGCGCAGCCGGGTTGTAGACCGCGCTCTTCAGGTCCTCCGCCATGACCCGGATGCGCTTGTCGACGACCTGCTGTTCATAATCTGTCGCCTCTTTAGGAAGATAAAACTCGTTGCCGGTGACACTCGTACCCAGCTGCGCATAACTCTTGATATCGGTGGCCACAGCCTTTCCCTCGGGGGTTTCCGGCTGAATCTGGACCGCCTTGCCATCTTCGAGCTTGAAGTTCACGCCCTCGATGCCATTCTTGAACAGCACTTGCGCTTCTTTTGAGTTCATCTTGTTCAGGAACTCAAGCACCGTCCTTAGCTCCGCTTCTGTACGAACGCTCGCTTTGGGGATGGCCAGAAAGCCGCCATAGCCGTCGGTGGGGTGCGCATGCAGTTCGCCGTCGGGGCCTTCGAGGTTGCCCACGAAGCCCACTTTGTTCTGGAAGTTGTTGGGGTCCGCCTGCTTGAAGAGGCTGACAAGACTGTGGACGCGCGTATCGACGTCGACAATGATGCCGCCCTTGCCGTTGAGGAACGGCTCGTTCCATTTGGTGCTGTCGAACGTGGCGAAGTCGGGGTTGATGAGCTTCTCATCCACCATTTTCTTGATGAAGCGGTCGGCTTGGAGGAACTCGTCCGTTTCGAAGTTGGGGACCAGTTTCCCGTCCCGCTCGGTCCAGCGGTTGCCGGCGCCAAACCACTCCTCAATGATGTCGTAGGGGCTGTTGGTGCCAACGCCCCCGCCCCATTTGGGAATCGTGATGCCGTAGGTGTCGTTCTTGCCGTTGCCGTCTGGGTCCTGGTCCGTGAAGGCCTTGGCCACGTTGTAGAGGTCCTCCACGGTCTTGGGCGGCTGCAGGCCCAGCTTGTCCAGCCAGTCCTGCCGGAACATGACCAGCGCACGCATCGGGCCGCGGGCACGGAACACACCATAGACCTTCCCGTTAATACTCGATGCTGTTTGCACTTCGGGGAAGGTCGTCTTGAGGTTGGGGTATTCGCCCAGCTTGTCTGTCAGGTCCCAAAAGGCGCCGGCCTGCGCATTCTTTACAAAGCCAGGCGTCTTTCCCGTCATGACCAGAACCTGCGGAATATCCGACGAGGCCAGAGTGATGTTGGTCTTGTCCTCGTACGAGGAATTAGGTGCCCACGTGATGTTGACCTGTTTTCCTGTCAACTCTTCAAGTTTCTTCTGAACGGCACCGTCGGCAGACGGCGGCTGCGCCTCGAGGTAGGGTGCCATCATATTGATGGTTTCCAGGTCCGTGGACCTTGTTTCAGCCCCCTGGCAAGCTGTCATGGTCAGCGCCGTGGCAATACCCAATGCGGCGGCAAGGGAGACTCTCCTGTGGATCATTTTTGTTCCTTTTCCACTTCTTCGGGGGTAGGTATCGGCTAACTCTGCTGTGACCAGCGGAGGCATCCGGGCGTGACCACAGAATCCGGAAACATCCTCGAGGAAACATTCCCTACGCAAATCTCCACGAATTGCTGGCTCGTGACCGGTCACGGTCTGAGACTTTGTCTCGATCTGCTGAGTAACCGCTTTCTCGAAACTAGACGTCCAGCACCTACCCGTCAACCTTTTTTTGAATCGTTACATGCTCCGACCCGTCCGCGACATCGCGCCGATCAGCACAGTGGCCCGGTGACGGGACTGACCACCCATCCGTGCGACACCTCCGGAGCGCCTAAGCGAGCGGGGACCGATGACCGCGCACCGGTTGGAACGTGTGCTGTTGGTCGAGGGGCGGACGAACTTCGTCATTGACCTGGACCTATGTTCAGCGCTGGGGGTGGAAGGTCTTCTCCTACTAGGGCGTTTTGTCAACAACCGCCAGGTTGTCCGCCGCTGGCGGTATCCCACGTGATTTCAAAGTCAGCGCTCTCCCCTGGCGCGAGCTTGTAGAGCGGGGAGAGGACTTCCAGCTCCACCAGCCACGCGTCCGGATGGAACCCATCCAATGAAGGCAACGGCTCGCGAAGCGGAGACTGAGTCCATACTTCAACCCGGGAGCCGCCGTCAGGGTAGGTCGCGCCGTCATGGACGTCCACGCTCAGCTGCAGTTTTTCCCCAGTCGGCCCGGTCCATGCAACACGTCCCGTAGCATTCGGAAACCCGAACTTCGCCACTCCTGGTGAAATCAACATCCGCGCCGTGTTGTCCTGAAAAGTGATATCCGCCGAACCGGCATACTGCCCGAGGTCGACAGGCTCCGCATGCGTTGATACTGACACGTCAACCACTCCCCCGGTCGAAGTATCGGTTTGTGCCACCTCCCAGAGTGACCACTCCACGACCCGGCCGGATACATTGAGGAACCGGATTCGCTCATGGAAACCGGACGAGCCAGCGGTAAACGTGAACTCGCGTGTAATACACAGCCCGGTACGAAGGTCATGTGGGCTGACCATCGTCACGACCAGCGAGTCCAAATCCCTCTTCGTGGTCAATGACCAGGACCCTGCATCGAGAACATCGTCTGGCGGCCCAGGCCACTGGTGGTCACCGCCCCACCCTTGCGGCGCCGGCCAGGTCTTTGAGCCCCCGACGTTGGTCCAAGACTTGAAGGTTCCGTCACAGACGGGCCACGCTGATCGAGGCTGCAGAGCCCTGAAGGAGCGGTCGAAGATGCGCGGGTTGACCCACAGAAGCTCGTTCCCATCCACGCGCAAGGACAGCAACCGTCCGCCGACCGAAGGCAGGAAAATCGCTCGAAAGGCTCCGGTCTCGACTTTCATCAGGGACAGAGCGGGGTCACCGCTGTCTATTGGCTCAAAGGCCAGCACCGGGCCCTCCTATCTCGCAGGGGACAGGGCATGAAGACCCGTGGCAGCGACAACGCGCCTCCGCAAAGCTCGTTGCCGAGGACACGACTAGCCTATTCTTCCAACAAACGCAGGACAATGTTCAAAAATAGGTGGGGCCGCCTTCCCGAACGCTCATAAAGCGACCGAATTCGTCCCGATCGGCGGTCCTCCGGGCCGCCTCCCTATGGCGGCCGAACGTCCTTGCAGGGCCAGCCGTACTTGGGCTGGAGCGGGTGGCCATGACCCCATGTTGGCGGCAGGAGACGCCTACCCCGGTCTGATGGCGTCGTGGAACCAAGGCGTCGGATTCGCGTCACGGGCCGCGAGAGATGACACAGAGTCCGCGGGCTCGTTTCGGGCACGCAAAGCTCCAGATAGAGCACACCCCAACCGGACGTCAGGCACCAGGTAAATATGCGTCGGAATAGGGTACCTGATTCCTCTTTTGAACATGGCGCGCAAACGGTCTTAGAACCATGTCTGACATCGTTGACTGCGGTAGGCGCCCTCCACCAGCTCACACCGTACGCCGATGAGAAACTCGTCCTCTTTCACAAGGTCGTCCGAAGCCGTCGTTATGCTCTCTAACATGCACTCGTTCACGCGCCGCGGACTGCGATCACGCCGCTTTCCTGAGGTCACCCGAGAAGACATTGACATTTTTCTCGCTCTCGACGAAAACAAGCAGTTCGAAGACCTGCGCGAACTCCGCACCCGCGCCGCCCACCTAGGTGGGGGTAGCTTGGGTGCCTACACCGCCCTCTACGTCAGTGTCACCTTGGCTGCCTTGCCACTGCTCGTCCAGGGAACGGCCTCATGGGTTGGCCCGTTCACCTCAGCTCTTGCCATCGCACTTGTGGTCTTGGTTGCAGGATTTTGGATTGCCTACTCCTTTGTTCATGCTCAGCACGAAATGGCGCGCGCTGCTACAAGGCTCGCATTTTACGAAGAAGCGCTGAGAGCAAAGCCTTTGCGTCACGTGGAGGCTGAAACCTGAAGCCGAACGTAGGCTGGAGGCGCGTCTACGTGTGTTCAAAAACGGATGGTGGCCTAGCAAGCGCCTAAGCGACCGTAAGAGTGATAGCGGAACAAATCAGTATGAGAGGCGAGCTACAGATTGGTTACGTTAGAGCACTTCGGAAAGGTCCCTAATTCCCCTACACCGGTTGCAGCAATTCTGCCGTGGTCCTCTCCCTCAGATACTTTTCAACTGTTCAATGGCCAGATGAGACTCAGATCCGGTGGCCGTAAGACTAGGTTTGCTTCAGGACAGATCCGGTTAATCGTACGGGCTGGGACACATCTGCATTGGTCCAAGAGCTTCCCAAGCCAAGCGGTCGAAGACGACCCGTGGGACTATCAGGTATCTGAAGATTCAGAGAGCCTCGATCTAAAATTTCATGGCCAAACCATCTCCTTGCGCGTGCACCAAACTTCGGCTGGCCAAGGCTTCGTTCCAAGTCAATCTGCTCCTAGCGAGGATGAGAAGAAACTTGAACACGTCATCGCGCATTGGGTAAACCTGCCACACATTCCCTTCGGTGAGAGATTGCACGTCACTTTTCCAGGCGGTGGATGGCAGGAGTGGGGTGGCCGCCACGAAATAGTCTTGGGTGACTGGCATTGCCGCCTTGATGGCAGGCCCGATCTGAATGAGGTCTACAAAGAAGCCAAGGCAGACTACCTCAACATCGTGACGCATGTAATGGAGATTAGACGTGCGGACGGAACTCTGTTTTCCTCCAAAGATGCTGCGACGTTTTAACGGGCATGCAGTTCGGAATGAGCTTTGCTCTCAGCCGCTGGGTTGCGCCGATCTTTCCCGTTGGCTTCTCTCAGGACGGCCAATATCGATGGTCCGATTGGGCAGCGTGGCATATTGATCCTCCCATGCACGGTTCCGGGCGGTGGTGGGTAAGTCACCGACCTGAGGACCTCTGGTCTTTCCTGAGCAGGTGGATCGATCGTTGGGATGACGCCACCAAACGGCAGCCGTTGTCGTTCCTCGTAACTTCCGCCTTAGCCGCCGGGGAGGGGGCTTTCGTGGAACAAAGGCTAATGACGTGTCTGGCGGCGATTGAAAACTTGTCTTGGATCACGGAAGTTCAAACCGGAAGACTTACAGAAATCGAATGGCGGGGAAAAAGTCTCATTGGCGAATTCGGAGGTTGCTTAGGGACGCGTCGGTCTCCATCGCTCTGGATCCAGCACACACGCCTGCTTTGGCTGAATACGCCCGTGAGGTTCAGTTGGGTGACGGACCAATCGCAGTGACAAGAATTAGAGATAATCTAACTCACCCCAAAAACACCGAAGACCTCTACACCAGGCCGGGTGTGGTCGCTGAAGCGTCGCGACTAGTCCGCCGTTACCTCGATCTGTTGCTCCTGCACAATCTCAAATACGAAGGGCGGGTGTCGGATCGTACACGTATCCATGGCTGGGCGGGTGAATCTGAAGTCGTACCCTGGGTCGATGGATCCTCTAGCATCAGAGGCGCCGGGCCATCAGACGCGTGAGTTCTCGATAATCACGTTTGGCAAAGGCTGCTACTCGGGTTCAGCAAGCAGTTCGTTCGCTTTCCGTTTGCAGGGGACTTGCCGATGGCCTGTCAGTTGCCTTCGGTTCATTGTCAAATGCAGCCGTGAACGAAGCGGTGTCTCTCTGCTCGATTCCGCTGCCCACAGCCGGGAACGATCCTGATGGGGTTATCCACCGCTACTGCTGCTGAGGGAGGTTTTCCGATGGCTCCCGATTTTCAGGCGTGGATAACCCGGCCTGACCCCAACTGCGGATCGCTCGCTTTCTTGGGTGCCGTTACGAGGCGTGCCGCTTTCACTTGATTTCCAGAGGTTAGAGTGACCTTCACGGGTCGGGTGGGCTGTGCAGGCGATTACTTGTTTTGGACGGCACGCTGCCTAGTCAGCTGGCTGTTAACCTTGTTTTATGGCAAAAAAGACAGTCGTGGTTCTGGAAGATGATATTGATGGCTCGGAAGCTAGCGAAACGATATCTTTCGCCCTCGACGGCAGTGAATACGTGATTGATCTGAACGAGGGGCACGCGAATGAACTGCGCGGAGCTCTGAGTCGTTTTACCGACGCTGGACGCAGGGTATCTGGCGGACGTGGCCGTCCGGCGGCCCGTACCAAGTCGTCGCAGGGTGGCCCGGACGCAAAAGCGGTACGGATGTGGGCGGTTGAGAACGGCATCCAGGTAAATACTCGTGGTCGTATTCAAGCGGAAGTCGTAGAGAAGTACGAAGCCGCTCACTAGGGCCGAAGCAAAGAAAAGTCGGGGCTGGGATCTATAACAGGTTCCAGCCTCGACCTATTTATTGGGCTGCCTCATCCTGCAGCTGTCTGTTTCTAAGTGAGAATGGTCCGCACGTCCGGAAACCACCCGGCTGGGGCTTTCTTTGGTTCGAGGTGTTCGGGGTCGCGGTGCTTTTGCATGTCGCATTTGTAGAAGGGGCCGCGCGGGTCGAGGAGGACGCTCATGTGGTGGTCTGCGTGGTCTTTGAACCAGACGCTCATGCCGGTGGCCCCGTCGAGTCTGAGATGTTCCCAAGCCCGCCACAGCGCCTCCACGCGGCAGACAGCTTCCGGGTGGAAATACCATTCGAGGCACCATTTCGCTGCGCGCCCGTCCACGGCGCGGACGTAGGTAGGGAGCAGCTGTTCGTGCAGGAATTCTTCGGCAGAGCCGTAGACCAGCTGCGGGGGCTTCTGCTGCTTGTCGCCATCAGCGCCAGCTTCGTGGGCGTCCGAGCTGGGAGTTTCACTGAAGCGTCCGATGTCTATCGTCATGGCCTACTCCCCTATCCGGTTACCCATGGATTTTCCGCCCGCGCCGCCGCCACCCCTACCGGTTCTTCCTCCGGCTCCGGGCTGTACCTCTTGATGGAGGCTTCCACGGCGTCCTTGTGCGGGCCGGTGTACCAGGGCATGGTGCGGACCAGGGTGGCTGGGGCGCCGGAGGCGAGGACGACGGCGCGGCCGCGGTCGAGCTCGGCGAGGTTGGAGACGTCGAAGATCCGTTCCTTGCTTTCCTGACGGGAGCGGCTGGAACCAGTTTTGCCGGAGGAGACGGAGACGTTGATGTAGCTGTAGTCGCCGATCAGGTCAGAGAGGGCGCGGAGGAAGCCTTCTTCGGCGACACCGCCGCCGTAGACCTTGACGTTCGCGGCGGACCAAATCTTGCGCATGTTCGCCTCGCCCCAGAGTTCGACGCCCTGGGACCAGGACTGCAGGATGCCCATGACGATGAGGGCCTTGGAGCCGTAGTGGCTGAACTGGTCCGGCAAGGCGGCCCAGCGAACGACGTTGGCTAGCTCGTCCAGGGCGAACAGCGCTGGCTTGGGCAGGCGGCCGCCGCTGCGCTCTGCCCGTTCCTCCATGGCTTCGGCGATTGCGACGGTGAGTGCCGTGGTGAGTGGGGCGGCTGAGCCGGCGCCTTCCTTGGAGAGGATGTAGATGGTCTCCTGGGATGCGGCGAAGGCGTGCGGATCGAACTGCCGACGGGTATCGCCTGTGACCCCCGCGCCGCCGGTTGGGGCGACCCAGCGGAGGGTGTTGCGGCTCTTGAGGCACTGGATCATCTTCTCGGCGGTGCCGAAGATACCGTCGCGCTGCTTGTCGGCCAGCTTGAGCGTGGATTCCAGGCCCTTGGACTGCAGCTCGTAGTCATGCTCCCGGAGGATTTCGATGGGTTCCTGGCTGACCTGCTCCGTCACCCAAAGGTAGACCTGCGTGATCGGCAGCTCTCCGAGCGCGGCTGCAAGGAAATAGGAGGAGAGGATGTCTTCTGCTTTGGGGTCGAAATATGCGTCGGGCTTGGAGCCTGGCACCCGTGAGCCGACGGCGAAGTGTTGGGTGAGCTTGTATGCCTTCTCTTCGTCGGTGACGTAGGAGAGTGGGTTCCACCACCAGTCCGGTTCTTCCTGGGCGATCTTTTGCGGGTCGAATACCCATACCGGGGCCGTGGCCTCGCGGACGCCACGGGTGCCATCCACGACATCACGCTTATTGGAGGTGGAGACGACCGCGCCGGGGGCATCCAGGATCGCCGGCATCACCCGGGAGGTGGATTTACCGGTTCGGGGTCCCCAGATGTCGAGGCTGAGGTCTTCCCAGGACTGGACGAATTTCTGGCCGGTGGAGACCACTTTGCCGACGACGATGCCGGGGTTGTCCTTGATGCCCAGCCGTTCGGCCTTGGCTTGGGCTCCCTTGTCGGAGAACGCGGAGAGGGACTTTCCGCGGCCGAGGTAGCGGGCGGCCTTGTCCACGCGGGCGCGTTTGGACGCACCCTGCCGCCACGCCCCCAGGACGACGACGGCCAGTGCCAGGACCAACCCGGCCATGACGCAGACGACGACGGTCGATTGGGTGGGCCAGGGGACTTTGCCCTTGATGAGCCCGGCGATCAGGTCAATGGGGTGGGCCGGCGGCGCGTCGATGCCGGCCATCCAGGACCCGAGGTGCACGGCGGCGTATGTGCCGCCGCCGAAGACGACGATGAAGCCGATGGCCAGCCATACGAGGATGGCGTCGCCGAGGCCCATGCCTTTGCGGTTCGGTGCGCTCACAGTGAGTCTCCTTCAGTTGGCAGGATAGGTGCGACCGGGTCCAGGATGGGTTCCGTGGGATCCGTGCCATTTCCCGTCGGTGTCGTTGACCCCGTCGGGGCCGTGCTCCACGGAGGTCAGGCCCACCTGGACCGGGATTCCGGGACGGCCGCCGACCTTGATGAGGAACTTCCCACGCCCTGGTGGTTCGACGTCTACACCGCGGGAGTCCCACGCGGGCGGGTCCTGCCAGGAGATGAGCTTTTGCTGTTCCTGCCGGGACAGCGGTATCGCGGAGGTCAACAGGGGCATTTCGGAGGCGGGGAGGCCGCCGCAGATGACCATGCCGGAGCGTTCGACGAAGCCGCGGGCCTTCATCCGCTCCTCTTCGGCGGGCAGGGCCAGCAGATCGGACATGGTGTGGGAGATCATGATCTGTCCGACGCCGACGGACCGGTTGAGACGGGTGAGGGCGTCCACGCGGTCGACCATGCCTTTCCCGGCGCGCAGGGCCCGCCACAGCTCATCCAAGACCACGAAATAGTTCCTGCGCGGCTCCAGCCCTGCATCGGCGAGGGCGTTGGCGACGTTCACGGTACCGAAGCCGTAGGACCAGCAGGCCAGCAGCACAGCGGCCTGCAGGTCCGTCTCGGTCTCGTCAATGCTGGAGACATCGAAGACCACGGCCCGGTCACGCTTCATCGGGTTCGTTGTCTGGCGGGAGAAGATTTCGCCGAGCTTCCCTCCCCCGGTCAGGCCCAGCAGTGTTGCTTCCAGCGCCCGGGTTTCCTGGAGGTAGATGTTCATGTCGCCGCGGTCCAGTGCGACCTGGCGCAGCTCGTCCGGCGCGGAGACGATCACGTCCAGCAGATCCTTCAGGACCGGGACACCGTCAAAGCGTTCGTCCAGGACCCGCAGCGCCCGGTCCAGAATGGTCTGTTCCTGGTCCGTCGGCGGGTTGTTCCGGCTGATCGTGATGAGGGAGACGACCATGGTTAGGCGCCGGCCGTGGGCGTCGGCGCGGACCCGGGCTGCGTCTTCATGGTGCCCGCTGTCGTCGAGCAGCTGGGCCGCTTCGACGGCCTGCCCGGGGTCGAGGATGTTCATGTAGCCGACGCCGCGGCCAAGCTTGATGACCTGCCCACCCAGGGCTTTCACGGCTTTGACGTGCTCGCCTTTGAGGTCGCCCAGGATCAGCGGGTTCACTCCCTGGGCGGAGAGACCGATGAACATCCGCCGCACCACCGTGGACTTTCCGAGGCCAGGCTTGCCGAGGATGAACGCCGAGGGGTTGGAAATCAGCCGCGCCCGCTGGAACCAGCTGATCGGATCACAGCACACCGTTGCCTGGGTTTCCTCATGCCGGCCCAGCGGCACACCGATCATGGGCGAGGATGCGCCGGATGAGAACGGCCACAGCCCGCAGACCTGAACGGTCGTTCCCCGGTACTCCCGCACGGAAGGGAGCAGCTGGGCCATGCCGCCGCCCCGTCCGGTCCAACCCCTCGAGCCCGGCCCTGCTTCCTTCACCGGGGTTTGTGCTGTCTTTACCGTCTTTGCCTTCTTTGCTGTCAAAAGCTTCATGCGGGCCATTAGAGGGCGTCCTTAATCTCGGCGGGCACCATGCTGTGCTTGGGCAGGACCAGCCCCAACGGTAGGGAGGCTGCGAAGGCGGTGTCCTGGGAGCCGTAGGCGCGGCGCAGCAGCACCCGGGCGGTGCCTGAGGTCTGCTCGATGGCGGCAACGGCGTCGGGCAGGCGTTTCTTATCGGTGACGGTGGCGGTGACGACCATGCCGAAGTTCACCAGTCCTGCACCTTGGGCTTCTTCCTGGGCGGTCTGGACAGCAGAGCGGGCATCCACCAGGGCACGGGCCGTGGGCCGGGTGCCCGAGGTGATGCGGACGTTGGCGTTGTTCTGGTCCCTTTCGACAATGGTTGCTGCCTTGGCGGAGTCCATCGGGCGGTAGAGCAGGGAGACGCGCTTGCGGTCAATGTCGCCGTGCGGGGCCAGCAGCCGGGACAGGACGGAGGAATTTACCGAACCGCGGGGAGCGCCGGTCATGGTCCAGGAGGCCGAGAATGCGGATTCGTGGCGGTAGTCGTCCCAGCTGGCCTGGGTTGCGGTCGGGCCGACGTCGCCCCAGCTCAGGGATACCGGGGTGCCGGCGGCGTGGGCTTCGTCGATGATCAGCGCTGCTGGCGGGTCGTAGGCGATCCGGACGACCTCGCAGAGTTCCTGCGCGGCCGTGGGCCGGGCGATCCCTGCGCCGGTGGATTGTAGTCGTGCCGAGAGGCCGGGGATCCGGGAGGCCAGGTCGCGGGCG
Organism: Arthrobacter sp. MMS24-T111; assembly: GCF_054888995.1. Classification (NCBI taxonomy): domain Bacteria; kingdom Bacillati; phylum Actinomycetota; class Actinomycetes; order Micrococcales; family Micrococcaceae; genus Arthrobacter; species Arthrobacter sp. MMS24-T111. The sequence goes on from NZ_JBTZRO010000002.1 coordinate 198,444, forward strand.
ACGTCTTCCGGGGTGCGCTTCTTTGAGCCTGCGCGGAGGGATGTGTTGAAGGTCAGGGACACCCAGGCGCGGACCGTGGCCGAGCCTTCCGGGTAGGTGTCTACGACCTCATGGAGCATGTCCTTGGCGAACTGCGGAGCGTTCGGGTCGATGTTCATCATGACCTCATTCCGCAGCCGGTACCCGGAGTCCGGGGCGGTCTCAACGGTCACGGCCGCGGCGTCCAGTCCGGCCTCATCGGCGAGCCCGGCGAGCCAGCCGCCCCAGTTCGCGACCCAGGCATCGACCTGCTCCGGGTCAACGAGGGAGGCACCGTCCGGTTCGGTGGAAAAGATGACGGTGAAGTGGCTGGTAGCCGGGACGTGCAGCATGGCGAAGGGGCGCTTGTAGGAGTCGGTGGACTCGTACAGGGTCGACTTCGCCGCCAGTCCGGGCAGCTGGTACCTGCCCCACTCGGTCACGCCAAGGGGGCCGGAACGGTACAGGTTGGTGCCGGAGGACTTGGACACCTTGAAAGCCAGTCGGGTACCGAAACGGTCCACTACGGACTGGCCGTGCTTGTCTTTCACGGTCAGCAGCAGCGCGCAGGCGCCGGCGACGGCAAGGACGCCCAGGCCGACGAACAGGCCCCAGATGGCGAAGCTGACGATGCCCAGAAGGAGTCCGACCACGACAATGCCGGTGCCGATAGCGCCGAGGTTGCCGAGTCCGGCTGAGCGCGGGACGCGCCAGTTGCCGTAGGACGGTTCCTTGTATTCGGTGTTAATTGCTGCCACTGGGGCCCTCCCCGGTTGAATCCTGCGCGGTCGTCTTGATTGCCTCTGATGTCCTGGACGCCACCTGTACGCCTGCGGCTACGGCCATGCCGGCCGGGCCCGCGGCCGTGGCTCCCGTCGCAGCCCCAGCACCTCCGGCCGGTGCGGCTGCTCCCGCTTTGCCTGCGGTGCCTGCGGCGCCGCCCGGTCCTGTAGTGCCGGGCGTCGGCTGTCCTCCCCCACCCCGTGGGCCCGAAGAACCAGCGCTGCCCTTTGGAGAGCTGCCCGTGTGGGTGTTGGACGTGCTGTTGCTGCTGGCCGGCATCGGTGTCGCGTTACCTCGTCCACTGCCGGGACGGCCCATGGAGACAGCCCCGGTTGCAATAGCACCGAACGCGGCCCCGGCTGCCGCGCCACCGCCGGAGGCAACGGCTCCGACCATTGGGGTGACGAACCGCATCAAGGCTGGAAGCGCGAACAAGGCCACGATCATCAGCGTGAATCCGCTGATGGAACCCACCAGAGCGTCACGGCCGCTGGTGTTGCCCATCAGTAGGAACGCGACCGAATACACGATGGCTGCCGCCGGTTTGTAGAGGATAAAGGCGATAGTCCAGCCGACTGCCCTCTGGAACCATTGCCTGCCCATTTCCGTGTTTGTGAAGGCGGCCGTGGTTGGCAGGATGCCCGCCAGGATCACCAGCATGCCGCTGCGGACAACCATCAGCACTATCTGCACCAAAGATGCGATCAAGCCAACCAGGCCCAGAACGATCAGAATGAACCGGGCGATACCGCTCTGACCGGTCATAACCAGGCCATTCATTGCCTCGGCAAAACCCTTACCATCTGTGGACCTCTGGATGATCGCGGCCGCGAAGGTATCGGCTGCGATCACTAATATGGCGATGACTCCCAGACCGAGTCCTGAAACCAGGGTGAGTGTGAGAAGCGACCGGAGCAGATCCTTTAGGGGCGCCCCGCGCTGTTCCCAGACCATTCGGATGCCGCCAATAATTACGGCAAGGACGGCCAGGGCCAGAGTCCAGGGCATCAGCTCACTGTTCACGGCGGATACCACTGGACTCGCTGCTGATCCGTCCTCACTGGTCAGGTTCACGGTCGGCATGGAAACCCAGAACGTGGATAACGTCGTCACCATCTGGCTCATGCCTTCAGTGATGGCTTTGCCCAGGTTGGTTATAGCGTCGTCCACGGCTCCCGATACCACGTTGCCGGCAACGCACGTGATATCCCCCAGTTTGCAGTCAGCCATCGCTTACACCCCAGACCAGGCAATGAAGCCGCTCAGATCAGTGAGCTGGGCGGTGCCGGTGAATATCTGGCCATCATCTGAGGCTTTAACCTTCCAGTCCCCGTCCACCCACCGCAGCGAGAGGACGCTGTGCGCCAAGGCCCCGTTTTGGAGCTGAAAGGCCAAATCAACATCGGCCTCAGTGGGGCTGTAGGACTTCATGATGAAACCCCTGATTTGTGCGCTTTGACTGGATTCAGTCGATGAACTTCGTGATGTCGCGGCCGTGATGGCCGCATCTCTGCCAGGGCCCGGTACCAGTAGCCGCTCCGCGAGCTTGACCTCGTCCTGAGCGGAGGAACCGAGAGCGACGGCGTTCGCCGCGGAATAGAGTGCTCCAGTCGGTGAGTGTGCAAAGCAGGAGCGGAAGCCGCTGGCGTCGGTCAAACCTGGGCCGGAAGTCGTGGGCTCAGTCGGTGCAGCCATGCGGCCGACCAGTTCCCACTTGGATTGGGGAGCCTTTCCTAGGGCTGTGTCAGAAGAAGAAGGCAGCCCACAGATGCTTTTGTCTGCACGTGCGGGACTGACACTTGCTGCAGCTGAAGCGGATTCCGCTGCATCAGGTAGGGGGCCGGCATCGCTCTGCCCCTTGGGGAGAAGGAAGATGACGATCGCTGCCGCAACCAGTGCAAGCACAAGCGCGGCCGCGACGATGAACCCGGGCCTGGTGAACGAATTGCCTTCGGTGGTGCTCTCTGTTGACTGGCTCATACAGAACCTCCCGTTGACGGTGCTGGCTTAGACGAAGGCGCGGACGATGCCCGCGGCGCCGGTGATGATGATGCAGCCCATGAGGACCCAGCCGAGCTTGCCGATCGCCTGCGCGCCTTCACCGCGCTGGAGCTGAATGACCATGCCGATGCCGACGATGATGACGCCCAGGACGCCCAGGACCAGGCCGATGCCGGAGGCCCAGTTCAGGATGGTCAGCAGACCGCCCGCCTGCGCAGGGACAACGGGGGTGGGGTTAGGGATAACGCTGGTGGTGACTGCAGTGATCGTGTTCATGGTGAGACCTTTCAGTGGTTGGTAGCCGTGGCCAGGGCGGCCACGTCGGTAATGAAGCGCTGGTATTCGCGGGCGACTGGCAGTTCCGTGGCGTCCGTGTGCCGCCAGGCGTCCACCCAGGGCAGCGTCCAGAACCGTGGGGCTCCACCGCCCACAAGGGCGGCGAAATCCCGGAGGGCTTTGGGTGTCTTTCCCGGCGCGTCTGCCAGGACGGCGAGGCCGAGCAGGTCGTTCTGCGGGGCTGCGCCTGACGCCCACTGGGTGAGCGTGTTCCTTGCAGTTGTCAGGCCCCGCATGTCTGCCCGGCAGACCAGCAGCACCCGCGGCTTGCCGCCGCTGGGGAGAACAGGCCAGCAATGATCCGTGGACCGGGCCGATTCCATGAGGTCGGCGATCCGGCTTTCACCCGCTCCCCCATGGGTGCCAACAACCCAGAGACGGGCTGTGCCGGCCATGCTGCGGGTCGCCAGCCTGTCTGCCGCGTCTGGCTCGACCATGCCCCGAAGCGGTGTGCTGATGATTGCGGCCGGTGGGGGAGCCGCGGCCCGGGTTTCCTCAGCCGGTTTATCAGCCGTGGGGCGGGTAACCCAGGGGTTCAGGGTCTGTTGCATTTGGTCCTCCTCTCAACTCTCAAGTTCCGTAGGGATGTTTTAGAAGCCTTTGGCCACGGCGGCGGCCGCGGCGAGCCATGCCCGCTGGGTCGCGGGCTGGAGGGCTTCGTAGCGGATGGGTCCGTTGACCAGGGCGGGGTCGTAGGGGATGCGGACGACGGCGCGCACGAACGGCTCGAAGCCGTCAGCGATCCGCTGTGCCTCGGCTTTGGCGCGCTTGAGGGCATCCCCTGTCATGCTGCGCTTGGCGTCGGTGGATTCGGAGACGATCACGACGGCGTTGCGTGCCAGCTCGGCGTTGTGTCCGCCGCGGGATTCCAGGGTCTGCAGGGTCAGCCGTGCTGCTTCTGCGCGGTCCTCGATGGCGGTGACGGGGACGACGAGCTGGTTGGTGTGGTCGATCATCCGCCGCCAGTTCGCTGCCCTAGCGGTGTTGCCGGAGTCCATGATGACCAGCCGGTAGTAGCGGGTGAGGACCTGGTGGGCGATGTCCACTTCCTCGGCGGTGACTTCGTGGTCGCCTTCTTCGTTTTCGTCCGAGCGCAGCACGTCGAACTTGTCGGCGGTCTGGTGGTGTACGAACTTGGCGATCTCGGCCGCGTTCGTGGAAGGGGACAGCAGCTCGGTGGAGGAATCGATCAGATCCAGGACGCTGCGGCCGTGGGCCCCTTTCTCGGTCCGCCATCCCAGCGTGCCCTGGGATTCGTTGTTGTCCCAGGCCACCGTTGCTGCACCGCTGTAGCGGGCAAGGATCGCCGAGAGCATCACGACCGTGGGGGTCTTGTTCGCCCCGCCCTTGCGGTTGACCACGGCGATCGTCCGCGGTCCGGGCCAGTGCTGGCTGACGGTGCGGATATCTTCACGCTCGGACAGTTCCTCCTCCGAGGGGTCCATCCGGACGCCCAGGCGCGTAAACGCACCCCGCCAGCCCTGCGTAGCCGGCTCCAGCACCGGGGCGCTGACCAGGAAGGAGGTCTCCTTCAAACTACTTCGGGTCACCGGCGCATCGGCTGCAACAGCCCGCTGCGGTGCCTCATCGTCGGCCGGAGCCTCGTCCTCGGCCAACGCAGTATCCGTTGGAAGGGGCGGCCACAGCTGGCGTTCCACCGTCGGCTGGGCAGCTTCGGGCTTCACCGCAGGCGTTGCCGCTGGAGTAGCGTCGATAACTTCGCCGGCGGCTGCAGCGTGCGTGCTGGAGGGTGCGGCAGTTCTGCGGCGGGCGGGCCGGGGCTCGTAGGAGACGGACTCGACGTTGCCGTCCGGGTGGACGATCAGTTCGCCGTGGCCCTCGGGATCCTCGATGCGTACCCGGACGGGGCGCTGCAGCGTCCTGGCTTCGGCCACGACAAGGGCCAGGGCGTTGTCGCGCATGTCCTGCAGGGTCTCCCCTGCCGGGACGACGCGCGAGTTGCCTGCCACGACGACCTCGGCGGTGCCGTTGTCACTGATGATGGCCTTGATGCTCGGGAAGGCCAGGACCTCTGTTGAAGTGGTGCTCATGAACCTGATTCCTTACGTTGACGGGGTTAGTGAGGTGCGGCGTTCAGGATGTGGGTGGGGTGAGTCGGTTGACCTTCCACGGGGCTTCCGGGCCGGTGCGGAGCAGCTGCACGGTGTAGGTCCCGGCATCGGTGGGCACGGCTGCCATGACGCCGTAGCCGTTGGCCTCATCGACCGTCAGCGTCGCGGGCCCGGTGACGCGGGTGGCGGGGACGTTGGCGTGGTCAACGGCGGAGTAATCAGCGGTGGCCTGCGGCGTGAGCCAACGGGCGAGGTCGTTGGCCCACTGTTTGTCATCCACGCCCGGGCGGGCGAAGTCAGTCATGGCTTTTTGGGCGGTGTCTACGGCGGCGTCCTTGCTGGCCTGATCCCAGCTGATGCCGATGGTGGCCGGTACGGTGCCGTCGGGGGCCTGCGGGCCGCTGCCCGCGCTCAGGGAGACCGGCGCAGAGGCCGTGGCGACCGCGCTGGTCGCCGGGACCGGTGTGGTGTTCGCTGCCGGTGCGCAGGCAGTGCACAGCAGGACCACCGCGGTCAGGGCCAGTGACTTTTTCACTTCTTCTCCTCTTGGATGGGCAGGTACAGGAAGGCTGACGGGACCGTGTTGCTGACCGTCCGGGTGTAGTAGTTGTGGTCATCCGGTGGCGGGTTGCCGTTGTAGCCCTCTTCGACGTAGGTCCCGTTGTCCTTGACTTCCTTGACCACGGCGACGTGCCCGTAGGTCGGGTCCGCTCCCCCGGCCCCGGGCGCGTACCAAACGACCGCACCGATCCGTGGCGTCGTGCCTGTGGCCCAGCCCTTGGCGTCCCAGCCGTCCTTCCAGGTCCGGGCAGAGCCCAGCTTCTGCCCGTCAGGGCGGAAGGTGCCGTTGAGGAACTTGAACGGGGCACTGGTGGATCCCATTTGCTGGTTCACCCGCCACAGGGCGAAGTCCACGCATTCGCGGTAAAACATGCCCAGCGGTGAAGCCGCCGCCTCTCCGGCCTGTATCCAAGTGGGCCAGTTTTTCCACAGGTAGTCATCTCCGGCGCCGGGCTGCCCAGGGATTGCGCAGCCGCTGCCTTCCAATGAGAACTTGCCGTCGGAGAGTGCCTGGACGAGATTCACTGCCTCGGGCCAGTACTTCTGGTAGTGGTACGGGTCAGCGTTTCGCTGGACCTTATTGCCGGCAACGGTCGGCTCCAACAGCTCCCAGCCGTCCACCTTCTGCAGTGCCTTGATGAAGTTCGTCGCGCTAATGGTCGGGTCCATCCGGTCCGAGTACGAACCCCACGCACCGTTGCCGCGCTGCTGAAACAACCCCCGGGAATCAGGCCCGGCGGCGTCGCCGCGGTCCAGAACACGTAGCCCCGACTCCCCCAGTGCGACCATGACGCTGATCATCTGGCCCTTCACGGGAAGGTTCAGCGTTTTCCCGGCACCCAGAATCGCCGCTGCGTTCTTCAACTGTTCCTGGGAGTAACCCTCCACCTTAGTGTCGCCGTTGATGGCCACCGATACGGTTGGCCCGCAGTCGGCGGCAGCGGGCCTCGCTGGGGTGAGGAGTAAGAGGATGGGAAAGACCGCGCCTATCAAGATGCCAGGGAGGACGATCAGTGCCACGAGACCAAGTGACTTCCGCTGCATGTAAATCCCCCTTTGAGCCCCTGGCTAGCCCTCACTAAGGGTATCCGCCTGTAGCGCACATGTGCAATGCCTGTAGTGCACATGCATCATACATATCCAAAATGAGAGGAACGTTTACGATAATTGGACTTGGATACACTTCCCGGATCGGTGCTGGAGGGTGGGACCTGATGCTGACGACACGGCGTGGCCTGGCCTGCGTGGCGTTCCTTGCACCGCCGACCGCACTATTCGGATTCGCGGTCGTCATGGCCCGCAAGATCGTGAAACGGGGTCCAAAGGACTACCGTCGCGCCGAGCTGACCGATGATGGCCGCAAAGTTCGCATCGACCTGGATGACTACACCAAAGCACCCGGCGAATTTGGAGTGTTCGACCCTGTAGCGGAGCGGTACACCGGAGTCGGCGAGATCACTCTGATCGACCATGATCAAAAGTTTGTTGAGCGGCTAATCCATCCGGCCGGATCGGGGCCGGCGGCTCTGGGACCCGTGGTCGACTGGACCCCCGATGTGTTCTTCGAGCCGTCTGCGGTGTCCGGACGGTTTGAAGAGGTCCGTATCCCCACCGCCTACGGTGAGGCGCCCGCATGGCTTTTCGAAGGTCGGAACGCGGACACATGGGTTATCCATATCCATGGCAGCTGGACCGATCGCACGATCATGTTCCGGGATGTCCATGCCTTCAGTCCCTTGGGGTTCACTTCCTTGGTGCCCTCATTCCGCAGTGACCTGGAGGTTAGTCCGCCGCAGGCCGAAGCGAGTCACCTTGGTCAAACGGAATGGCGAGACGTAGACAGCGCTGTGGGCTATGCCGTGGCTCATGGAGCGCAGCGAATCATCCTTTCGGGCTGGTCAATGGGTGGCACCATTGCTCTACTCACTGCGGAGCTCAGCGCTTACCGGGACCGGATCGTTGGATTGGTCCTAGTAGGACCCGTCACGAGCTGGCGGAAGACCATCGCGGCAGGAGCGGCCGCGGCCTGCGTGCCGGCTGTGGGGGCCGGCCTTGTCATGTCCCTGCTGCAGGCTCCCCCATTCGCGAGGATGATCGGGCTGGAGGAACCGATCAACTTCAATGCCCTTGAATGGGTCGACAATCCTAATCGGGTAGCAGTTCCAACGCTGGTCCTGCACTCCAGCGCCGATCAGGAGGTTCCCTGGGAGATCTCGGCTGCGTTCCAACGCGCGAATCCTGACACCGTCACCCTGATACCCCTACCCGAGGCGCACCATACTCAGGAATGGAATGCCTCGCCTGATACTTTCACCAATGAACTCACGAGTTGGATCAGCAAAACGATCTTGAATTGAGCAAGGGGCTAGGTCTGCGCGTCAAGCTTGGCCTCAATGTGGCTGATTCTGCCCTGAACAGGGTCCGAGAACGTCGTCATGCTCGCCCGTTGGTAGTTGTGCAGCACAATGAGGCTTTTGTAGACCCCATTCTCCAGCGTTTCATTGAACAGGTCCCACGCCGGACTGACGCGGGACTGATCGGCATGTACCCGGATCCGCAGCGCAGTAAGCCAAAACGCATCGACCATCCAGAGCCGCAACTTCGGCAACTGCTTGGACAGAAATAGAATCAGCCACCCCGCAGCGGTCACCGAGAGGCCGGCATAGAAAAGCCGGTCAAACCAGGCTCCGATCGCCTCTGCGAACGCATGCCAGGGCGTGAAGTGGAACAGCAGCACGTAGGCAATGTGGCACGAGACAGCCGCTGCAACCACCAGCAGGCCCGCTGAAAATGTTGCGTACAGGCCCCGGGCCTTGTGCCGGAGCATGTAGATGATCCGGAGAACCGTGAAGAGCAACGCGAGCATGTACGTGCCGCTGTACGTGGCAGTTGCGAGTTGGTCCATGCGGTAATCAATGAAGTCCGCAGAGGTTGGACCCTTGTCCTGAATGAGGGCGAAGCTGACAATCATGACGGGAATGCTCAGTAGCGGAGCATAGTAGGTCCATCTGACGGGTACGTTTGCTAACCGCCGGACGCTGTCGTTGAAGAAGAAGATCGCCAGTAGCGCGAAGACGGCTTGAAGAAGGTTGGTCACGTTGACGCCACCCAGATAGCTGTCGATGGACGCCAACGGTGTAACCGTCCCCAGGACATAGAGCGCCGCGAGGCCGAACATCGATGCCACCCACGATGCCCGGGCTTCCGACGCCTTGACCACTGAGGGGATCCGCAGGAGGCATAGGGCAGTCAGCAGCACAAAGAGCAGCAGTTTCATGGTTTAGAGGAAAGGCTCAGGCTCGAGCGAGCTCCGCGTCCGGGTCTTTTTCGACATTTCGAAGGCGAACTCCTCTACCCAGCGTTCGACAGGATGATTCGGAACAGACCGGCAGGTGATACTGATTGCATCCGCGGTTTCCCGCAGCATCTCTTCCGAGAGATTCGGCAGGGCCAGAGAAATCCGAAAGCTCTCCAAAAAGATGTGCCCAAGCTCGTGATAGATGCAATGAAGTTTGTACTGCTGCGACTTCTGCGGTGGGAAGTAGACGTTGATGCGATCTTCAAACTCGGCTTTGAAGGCTGTCAACGCACCCCAAGACTCCTTGTACTCGATCAGGTTGATCGGCTTCTCACAGATGACGGTCAAGCGGTCGACAACGTCCTCCAGCGACGTCGTACCGTCCCCACATAGCTCCTCGACCTTTTCTGCGACCGACGGGAGGCTCATTTAGTCCTCCTCTTCGCCGTTCATCGATCCATCGATGATCCTGGTGATCGTCTTCAGCATCTCGGGCGAGGTGGCCCCCAGGTTTCTCGCGGCAAAGTTTTTCACCTTCAGCTTGCGCATCTGTACCAGGAACTCCATGCGCGCTTCCACTTCGGGGGGAGTCTCACTGTTGAGATCACACAAATAACTGGCAGGTACCGCAAAAACATACTCTGCCATGCCCCTTAGCAGTTCCTGATCCGTCACAAGGCTCCCAGTGCCATTGATCAGGTACGACCATCGGGTTCGTGACAGGTGGATTCCGTGAGAAGAAAGTGCTTCTTCCACATGAGGGTAAGTGAGCGCAATGTTGTTATCGGACTCCCAGATATCCACCAGGATGCCCATGCGATCCGCCAGCCGCTCCTTCTTCTGTTGCTGCGTGAGAAACACGCTGCGGCCCCCATTTGCCATCCAGGTAGCTCCTTAGCCAAGCTCAGCCTCTTGTGTAGACCGCCACACAAAGCAGGCGGGCAGCTGACACCAAATGTTACCCGATGACTCCCTGCGGGTATAGGCAACGAGTTGTACATGTGCGAAGCATGTATGTAGTCTGTCGCTGCGCGAGATTTTGAAAAAGCGAACAGAGCGCTCATTGACAGCATGGAGAGTGCGGAAAGGGTATTGAGGAGACGGGGCCACCATGAGAGGGCGCGGACCGAATCCGCAGCTGATGGCAACGGCCGGGGGTAGCCCTACTATGGGGCAGGTTCGCAGCAACCGCAGGCGAAATAGCCCAGTCAACGGCGGCCATCACATCACGGGACGTTAAGGCTTGTTCGTGCAACGGTCGCGTTGAGGATCCCACCAGGTGTGCCGTCCCGGCTCCGCGGTTGGGACAAGCACCGGAGCGCAAGGGGCTGTTTCCGTTTCAACACGCCGGGAACTGTTTCTGTTTCAATGCCGAGGCGTGGAAGTTCTCGGTGGTAGTTTCAGTTTCAGAGGAGCTGGAGGCCCAGCATTCGCTCCTTTAGGGCCACAAAGAATGCGGCTCGATCACTCTATTGAAGTAAAGGCAGCCACGGTTGCCGTAGTTCAAAGGACAGGGATGATGGCTCCAACTACTCGTACGGGCAGGCGCTCTAAGGGCGACCGCAAATTTGTCGGATTCCGCATCGCTACTCCAAAGGCCGATGCAATGGAGGAAATTGCAAAAGCGGAGGGGTACCAGTACGTCAGTGACTGGCTGTCCGATGTGGTCGAAGAACGCCTGGCCAACACCAAACTTCACGCAATCGTTCAGCAGGAGGAGTTGCCACTTGGCCGCTTAGCTTCTTAAGCCGAAGGCCCGCACGAGGCGGGCCTTCGAAGCTTCTGATTCACGAACTGGGATGCTTGCCGGCGAACAGTCCGCGAATCGTTTGGAAGTCCTTGACAGGGCTTCATTTGTGTAACAAAACCGATCCGCCAAGATCGGTCCCTTTTCATTGCCTCTCACAGCAACTCTCCCCGAAAGGATTGTTCCCATCGTACATGGACACCCATGGGCGTCGCCAGCCATACCTGTCACGGGCGTGTCGCGCAACCCCACTTCATCATGCTCGCCTGCAGAGGCGTGGGCTGCCCTCGCACCCGTCCTCGCAGGTCAGCCCCGGGTCCGACTTTCCAAGGATGCGGGCAGGTCCTATCCGCAAAAACATGAACGAAATCTCACCGATGTACTTCCTTCGGTTCCCGCCGCAGTTCGGATCTTTGGCAAGGACGGCACCTGCGCTGCGATCTTCCTGGACTTCGACTCAGGGGTAGCCGGGCAGGATTGGGTCCAGGCCGATGTCCGGGCTGTCCAGACCTGGCTGCACTCAGTTGGGGCGCGCTGGATCGAGGACTACTCTCCCAACGGCGGCCGCCATGTCTACATCCCGCTGGCGCAGCGGGTCACCTTCTCCGAAGCGCGTGATCTTGTCGAGGCGCTGGGCACCCGGTACCGGACCCTCGACAAGACCCCGCACCAAAACCTGCTCCACGGCTGCATGCGAACCCCCGGCTCAGCGCACAAGCGCGGCGGCCATCAGCAGCTGGCGATGAGCCTTTCCATGGCCTACGACATCGCCCGCCGGCCCAATAGCTCCGCAGTCTGGACCGCCATGACCAAAGACCTAGCCGCAGAGATCAGGGCTGTCCGGGCCCTCAGGCAGGAAGAATCCTTCACCCCCTCAATCCCGAACGCCCCGGCCATCGACCAGCCCGCCGGACGCATGTCCCGATCAATGCAGGTGCTCGCCCAGACCGGACTCTACGACATAAATCAGTACGCCTCGGACTCCAACGCACGCCAGGCCGTCATCCTGTCCGCGGCGGCCGCCGGCCTCGAGTTGGTCGATGTTGAACGCCGCATGCTCCAGGGAACCTGGCCCGGGCTCGCCTCCTTCTACGCCCGGTACGCAACCCGTCACAGACTTCCGTCCCTGCGCCGGGACTGGATGAACGCCCTCAGCTACCTCAGCAAAAACAAGACCGATAACGACTCGAATAACAATGTCCGCAGATCCCCCACAAGCCAGCCACACACACAGGCGGCAGCGGTAAAGGGCTCCTCCTCAAATTCCAACCCCGATGCAGAGCATCGGTTCATCAGGACCTGGCGGAACGCGCTCAGGATCAGAGAGGTGAATTACCAGGAATCCAGGGAGGGAATGGCACGACGAATGGTGCTACGAGCACTGGGCGAGGCAGCCCACATGACAGCTTCCCGGTTCATCGAATTCGGCATTCGGTCCATCGCGGTTGCCACCGGCCTTGACCACACCACCGTCGGCCTCCACTTGAGGGAGCTGCGTGCAGAGAAGGATCCCCTAGTGACGCTGGTGGAAGAAGCTCGTGGAACCAAAGGCGATCTGTACATGCTAACCGTGCCTGAAGGGCTCAGGGCCGCCGCCGAAGATGTGAGGTGGCAGAAGGGAAAGCTTCACGCCTTGCGTCCGGTGTTCCGGGAGTTGGGGCTGCCGGCGGCCTTCGTCTACGAGGCCCTGGAGCAATCTCCCGCGATGCCGACATCGGAAATTGTCCGTTTTACGCGCCTCTCCAGGTCCGCGGTGCACGAGGCGCTAGAAGTCCTTACGGCATGGAACCTGGTCGCCCGTGACGCCGGAAGGGCCTGGTCTGTGGTAACCGCGACGTCTTTGAGACAGCTCGCTGAACAGTTCGGAGTTCTGGAAGCAGTGGCGGCGCAGGTGCAGAGGTACCGTCAAGACCGGATCATCTGGCGGGAATGGCTGGCCAAGAACGTTACTACCGTAGCTGAGCTTCTCTCGCCCGGTGAGGATTACCCGTGGGAGCTGTTCGACGCACCGCCCGATGAGTGGTCATTATCCGACATGGCTTTCAGACAACCGGCCTGACCCCTCCTCCGGCGGCGAGGGGAAAAACCATGCTTTCATGCATGAATGAATGCACGAAAGCATGGCTCGAGGGGATGCGGGTTAGCGGGCGGAGCCCCAGCGCATCCGGACACCCTGCTCGATTGCGTCTCGCAGGGTAACGCCTTCGTTTTCCTGGGCGTCGTAGAGCAGATCCAGGATCTCCTGGGAGACGCGGGTGCTCAGCGGGAACGTTACCTCGCGGCGCTGGGACTTCTTGTTCGTGGTGGCCTTGGCCTTTGACGCTCTGGACGCTTGGCGCGCAGGAGCGGGAGCCTGCGGCTCGAAGGGAACCGCGACTGCCGCAGGTGCAGCCTGGACTGCAGTCTCTGGCTCTGGCACAGAGACGTGCTCAGCCGTGGTAGCAGGAAGTGTCGCAGGCGCTGCCTCCACGGCAGGCCCCTGCTCCCCTCCCGCACTGGCTGGGTCGGGCTCAGGCTGGACCGGGGCGGCGGCCGGTGCTGCCTGGGTATGGGTTGCCGGGTTGTAGTCGACAGGGTCCACCGTCTCATCCGGGGCGGGCCGGGGCCTGCGGCGCAGCTGTGCCGGTCGGTCTTTGATTACGCTTGCCTCGGTCATCGGACGATCTCTTTCATCAGCTTGGTGTAGGCCTCTACTACCGGCAGGCCTTTTCGGTACTCCCCGTACCACTCTTGGGTCATGCGCATCTCTTGGACGATGGTACGGTGCGGGACCAGCGGGGTGAGCAGCATTCCGGTTTCACGCAGTTCCTCAATGCTGGCGACCGCAATTCTGGACATGACTGTGGAGGCAACGGCGCCGACGATGATGCCGGCTTCATGGAGGTTGTCGGGCGCACCGATGCGTTTGCGTGAGGTGCGGAACTGTTCAACGCTTCGGCGGGCACCCGCTACCCCATCCACACCGTCCACCGTGGCGCCGGCGGCGTACACGATGGTGTCCGCTGCGTTGAGGGCGGAGAGAGTGAGCGGCCCACCCTGACGGTTCGGGCAGTCGATGATGACGACGTCGGCGTCGATTCCCATTAGGGATGTCTTGAGACGGAGCTCTGCGTGATCGGCCCGGTCTGCTTCACGGTTGGAGACGCTGCGGGCAGACGGAACGACGCGGAGGTTGGGGAACCAGCTAGACCCCACGGCTAGGTCTTCAGCCCAACCCTCCGGGTCCGGGTCGCCCAGGATGGCACCGACGTGGAGGCCAGACTCCTTCGGCTCCACCCCGATCCACTTGGTTGCGGCGGCACGCGGGTCGAGATCAACGAGGACGACCTTGCGTCCCGAGGCGGCAGTTACAGCGGCGAGAGAGACAGCTGACGTCGTCTTGGTGGCGCCACCTGACTCGCTGTAAACCATGATTGTTTGCATGGCTCAAGCTTCCCGGGCGCATTTGTGCGTTACAAGGAGCCACGCCGTCTACTCCCCAGCTGTGATCAAACTGGCATGACAGAGTTCTTTCATTCATGCATGAAAGAAAGTAAGCACGCAGGCATGCTTCGTTCACAACTTTCAGTCGGAGTCGGCTGCAACGGTACGCCAACCACTCCCCTCCCCCGTCCCAAAGCCATGCCCCGTTTCCCTTGCTAATTCGGGTGTTCTCTTATCCTGCTGCTGGTCCTTCCTGCGTGCATTCATGCATGAACGAATGCAAGGTGTATGCATCTTGGGAAGGATAAGTGGGAAGAGGTGTAACCCCCGAGGTGGCACCCGACCGGGTGGGGAGCCGGACCCGACCCGCATCCCGAGTACGTGCTGTAATGCAACGATGCTTTCATGCATGAATGCTTGCAGGCACGCTGGCTTGCATGCGGGAAGGCTGTCAACGATGCCTGAAGGAACGCACGCTGGCATTCCAGCTTACAAGCCTGCTCTTCGGCTGTCCGGCCTGGCTTACGTAAGCGGCGCTGTCCGGCCTTTACTCAGGCTTCATTTCCCGCACGTCCTTCATGCATGAATCAATGCATTCCTTCCCGTCGCTTGCGCGTGTGAACTTCGACGGCGGGGTTCATTTAACCCAGTAGGGTCACGAACTGGTGGATCCTAAACGTTCCCGCATGAATGCATGCAAGTGCCCTGCTGGAGCTTTGGAACTTCGTCAATTGTTCAAGCATGAGTGAATGCCTGAGCGCAATGCCGAAACCGACCGGTCTCTCCTTCTTTCATTCATGCATGAAAGAAAACTCGCGCGTCGAAAGCCGGCATGCCGGGCGGAGCTTATGCTCCTGACCAAAGCGGAGTGCTTGCATTCAGGTATGAATGAAGGAATGCTTGCTCGCCGGCCCGAGAAGGCCCCTTGCCCCTTGCCGCCCACCACACCTTCCCCCGCCTGCGTTCGGTCGGCATTGCCCCGGCCCCTGGCAGATTCTTGCGATCCGCGTCTCGTCACCTTCTGCTGTCGTCCATGCTGGCAGGGGGAGGGTGGGCTGCGCCGCCCAGCAGGCCTGCATGTTCGTGCGCACACTTGTGTGCACCGGTCTTGCTTGTTTTCTGGATACCCGCCAGCACGCGCGCATGCATGCGTACATTCATTCATGCATGAACGCATGGTGTATGGCAGGAAGGCTTGCCGGGTTGGGTTACCACTGTCCCTCGTCGGAGGTCTTGCCAATGGCGATGTTGACTTTCGTCTCACTCTCGATCAGATTTCAGGGGCGGCGCGATGTTCCCGTCAGGGCACAGCGATAACGACCGTTTCTGAGCCGCGACCGTGCCGGCGATAGGGGAGAGGCCGGTAGGGGACAATTCTTTGTGGAGTTCGGTGCTCTTTGACGGTTTTTTGTTGGCGCTCTTTGTCGTTAGTTGCCGATGACCAGGGTGCTGGCGGCTGCTTCGATGACGTCGTCGGTGATTGTTTCGAGTTGGTTGATCTTCAGTACACGGGTGATCTGGGGGAAGAGTCGCTCGAGGAGCCGGAAGTTTCCGCGGGTGATTCGTTCGATCGCGGCGATTGCCTGGGCGTCGGTGAAGTCGTCCGGATCGAGGGACCTGCCGAGTCGCTTCCAGTGCCGGTCAAGAACGAACAGGAGCTCCTCGCGGCCGAGGGGCCGGTAGCGGTGGGAGAAGCCGAGGCGGCTGTAGAGCTGTGGGTAGTGGCGGAATCGTTGGTCGATGCCGGGCATGCCGATGAGGATGATTCCGAGATGGGTGCGGTCGTGGTTGTCTCGGAGGAGTTCCAGTGCGGCTGGGGTGAGGCGTTCGGCTTCGTCGATGATGAGCAGCTCGACGAGTTTGGTGATGCCGTTCATGATGCGAGGGGTTGTCTGGTCGTTTCGGTGGAGGTGGCCATCGATGCAGGAGGCGACCCGGACCTGGGCGCGGTGGATTTCTGCCAGGAGTTCTTTGGGGCGGCAGAGTACCTCGGGGGTGTAGAAGACCGCCCGGGATCTGTTGGCGAGTGAGAAGTGCTTGGCGTCTTCCTCTGCGTCGCGGGACCGCCACTCTGTTATGTAGGGTTCCAGGGCATCCCAGTTTGCGTAGCGCCGGGCGGAGTAGGTTTTACCGACGCCGGCGTCACCATGGCAGATGCCTATGGTGCGTTCCTTTCTTACGGCGTTGGCGAACTCGGTGAAGCGCCGGTGTTCTTTGGTCACGATGAATGGCTGGTCCATCATTCGTCCTCTTCGTAGGTGCGGAGCCGTGGCCGGCGGCGCGGTGGTTCAGCCGTTCGGGGTTGTTCACGGGCGGCATTGGTCGGGATGCGGTCGTTGATGGTGCGGCGCAGTTCGCGCCGACGTGCGCGGCGTGCGGCTTCGACGTCCCGAAGACTCAGCCGGAGATTCGGGTGGTCCTCGTCGATGGCGGTGCAGATGAAGGTGTCGTGGTCGTAGACGCGGATTTCGGAGATGTCGCGGGGGTCGTAGCGGATGGTGATGGTGCGCCCGACGAATGGTGCCAGGGTGGGAGAGAGGTAGCGCTGGCCTTGGAAGTGGATGCCGTCGCGTTGCACGACGCGGTTCTTCGGGACGGTGAGGAGGAGCCCGTCGAGTTCTTCGAGGGTGTCGGGCATGCGGGGCAGCCAGCCGTCAGCGACCCAGGCGTCCCGGGGTGATGTGCCGAGTTCGCTGTGTGTCCGGTCGTTGTAGATGGCGATGAAGGCGCCGATCTCCCGATCAAGTGCTGGCAGGTCCAGCACAGGCTGTGGTGTGCGGATTCCGGGTCCGAGGCGCCCGGGCAGGGCGGCGAGGACCTCGGTGTTGATCGTTCCGAAGAAGCGCTCGATTTTGCCGCGGCCTTGAGGCCGGCCGACGGTGGAGTGGATGGTTCGGATGTGCAGGGCGACGGCGGTGCGTTCAAGGTGGTGGCTGGTGAAGTCGGAGCCGTGATCGACGTGCAGAATATCTGGAAGTCCGCACATCACCCAGGATGGATTCTGTTTGCGCCAGATCGCCTGCCGAAGTGCGAGGGCTGTGTTCGGGGCTGAGGGTGCGCCGGTAAAGACGGTGTAGCCGCAGATTGCCCTGGAGTAGTCGTCCATCACCGTGGTCAGCCAGGGACGGTCCGGTTTACCGTTTGTGCCGAGAATGAGGATGTCGAGCTGGGTGTGATCGGCCTGCCATATCTGGTTCGACCGTTCCGCCCGGCGGCGGTACACGAGTTCGTGCCGGTCGCGGTAGGACGCCGGCCCCTCGAGGGCAAGGGTGACGAGACCGGGATCCAGGGCCCTAACGATGTCCCGAACGGTTGAATACCCAGGCGCCGGAGCGTTCCTCTGTCGGGCATCGGCGACAGCGAGCCGGTGCAGGGTTGCAAGGCTCGGGCGGGGCTTCGTCAGCGCTAGCCTCTCGATGAACGCCACGGTTTCCGCTGCTGTGCGGCGGCTGCCGGCATCGACCCTGAGACGCGAATCAAGCGCCGCGATGCCACCGACCTGGAAGGATCGGTGCCAGCGCTCAAGCGTGCGCAGGCTGACCCCTGATTCCCGGGCCAGCTCCGCGAGGGGGATCTCGTCTTCGACGTGCAATCGAAGGATCCGCCACCGCTCTGCGCCTCTCATGACGCAGCTAAATCGAAGCGCTCTCGCGGGCAGCGAGGGCTTGTTGGTGGCGGTAAAGCGTTGCTCGGCTCCACCCGACTAAGCGGGCAGCTTCCTCAGCGGTGCGGCCCTTGGCCCGCGCGTCGGTCACGATCCGCAGCTTGTCAGCTATTACGACGGGGTCCGAGAGCGGGCGGCCGAACCTTGTTCCGCCCTTTCGCGCGGCAGCGATCCCGGCATTGACTCGTTCGACGATCAACTCCCGCTCGTACTCCGCCAAGGTGGCGAGCATGTTCAGCATCAGCCGGCCCGACGTTGTGGCAGGGTCGATGCCATCCGAGACTGACCTCAGCTGCACACCGCGCTCCCGAAGCAGGTTCACGGTGTTCAAAACATCTATCAGGGACCGGCCGAGCCGGTCTATCCGCCACACCACGACCGTGTCGCCCGGCTCCACATAGTCCAGCAGCTTCTTCATCCCAGGCCGCTCGATCGCAGCCCTGCTTCCGGACGTGACATCGGCGAAGACATCACGCTTTTGAACTCCGGCGCCCACGAGTGCATCAAGCTGCAGCTTGGCGTCCTGGCCGGCGGTGCTTACCCGCGTATATCCGAGATGTCTCACCGGCTCATTCTGCCTCGGAAAACCCCTTCCGGCATCCGTCTAAGACAAAACACGGCGAGACAACTTTCCGAGACATCGAGATGCCCGTCCGGACGCCGCTCCGGTTCGGCTTCTCCAGGAAATAGGCAGTGTCTTGAAAAGCTTTTGTTTTCTGAGACAGAAGTGGGCTGGTTTCTTGATATGGGTCCTCGTCAGCTGGCTTCCGCCCTAACGGTGTTGGTGATGCTGCCGAGGGACTGTCTGAATAACGGTGTGTGGGGTCCGGCCTGATCCGAAAGGAGACGGCCGTGTCAGAGTCCACGACCGACATGACAGGGGTGATGATCGATCCTGTGACGGGAGAGATCATCGATCAGAAGGAGCTTGCGGAGCGGTTGCTCGCGCAGGCCAAGGAACAGGGCGTGAGCCTGGTGGGCCCGGGCGGGCTGCTGAACGAGCTCACGAGAAATGTGCTGGAGACCGCGCTGGAAGCGGAACTGACCGAGCACCTGGGCCACGAGCATGGCCAGACGCCGGTCGGCGCTAACATGCGGAACGGCACGAGGTCCAAGACCGTGCTGACCGAGATCGGCCCGGTCGAGATTGAGGTGCCCCGGGATCGGGACGGGTCGTTCGAGCCGGTGATCGTGCCCAAGCGGAAACGGCGTCTGGACGGGATCGACCAGATCGTCCTCTCGCTGTCCGCCCGGGGTCTGACCACCGGTGAGATCGCGGCGCACTTTGAGGAGGTCTATGGGGCAAAGGTCTCCAAAGACACCATCAGCCGCATCACGGAGAAGGTCGCCTCGGAGCTGGCCGAATGGTCGGCCCGGCCTTTGGATCCGATCTATCCGGTGCTCTTCGTCGACGCGGTCGTGGTCAAGGTCCGTGACGGGCAGGTGCGCAACACCCCGTTCTATGTCGTCATGGGTGTCACCACCAGCGGGGAGCGGGAGATTCTGGGCATCTGGGCCGGCGACGGTGGCGAGGGTGCCCGGTTCTGGCTGCAGGTCTTCTCCGAGCTGAAGAACCGGGGCGTGGAAGATGTGCTGATCGCCGTCTGCGACGGGCTCAAGGGCCTGCCGGAGGCGATCACCACCACTTGGGAGCGAACGGTCGTGCAGCAGTGCATCGTGCACCTGATCCGCAACAGCTTCCGCTATGCCGGACGCCAGCACCGCGACGGGATCGTCAAGGCCCTCAAGCCCGTCTACACGGCCCCGTCCGAGCAAGCGGCGAAGGACCGGTTCGCCGAGTTCACGGCGGAGTGGGGCCAACGGTATCCGGCAATCGTGCGGCTCTGGGAAGCCTCGTGGGCTGAGTTCGTGCCGTTCCTGGAGTACGACGTGGAGATCCGGCGGGTCATCTGCACGACGAACGCGATCGAGTCGATCAACGCCCGCTACCGCAGGGCGGTGAGGGCCCGCGGGCACTTTCCGAACGAGGCCGCTGCGCTGAAATGCCTGTATCTGGTCACCAGGTCTCTTGATCCGACCGGCGGTGGCCGGGCACGCTGGGTGATGAGATGGAAGCCTGCTCTAAACGCGTTCGCGATTACCTTCGCGGGCCGGTTCGAAAGAACCACTCAATAATGAAACCGGCCGGACTCCACACACCGTTTATCGGACAGTCCCGCTGCCGACGCCTTCGACGGCCACGGTGACGGTGTCTCCGTCCTTGAGGAATAGTTGGGGGTCCCGGCGGTATCCGACTCCGGCTGGTGTACCGGTGAGGATGAGATCCCCTGGTTCCAGGGTGGTGAATTCGGAGATGGTGGCGATGAGTGTGGGGATGCTGAAGATCAGGTGGGAGAGGTCGGATTTCTGGACCACTTCCCCGTTCAGGGTGGTGCTGATGCCAGCTTTGCTGATGTCGGTGTCTGCCTGCGTGACGATGTGCGGGCCGAGCGGGGTGGTGTTGTCCCAGATCTTGCCCTGCAGCCATTGGTGGGACTTGTTCTGGAAGTCGCGCATGGTGACGTCGTTGGAGACGCAGTAGCCAAGGATGTGCTCCATTGCGTTGTGTTCGGCGATGCGGCGGCTTGTCTTGCCGATGATGACGGCGAGTTCGCCCTCGAAGTCGACCTGGGTGGATTCCGGGGGAAGGATGATGTCGTCGGCCGGTCCTATGAGGGTGGACGTGTACTTGGGGAACAGGACGGGAAAGGTGGCAGTGCTGGTGTCATCGGCATGGTCTTTGTAGTTCAGGCCCACGCAGAGGATCTTGCCGGCCCTCGGTGACGCCGCGCGCAGGGTCACTTCGGATAGGGGAACACGGGATTCGGTCAGACGGGCGGCACTGGCAAGGAGATCGGCGGAGGTTTCCGGTCCGATGTCGGTGAGCCCGGCTAGCGGGATGAGGTAATCGCCGTGAACTTCGCCGAGGTAGTTGTGACCCTTATACCGGTAGTTTGCGTAAGCCATTCGTTCTCTCTTGACGGTTGTGTTTGCTGATGAGGCTGCTGGGGGTCGGACGTGCAAAGGGCATGGTTGTTCGCCTTGGCCGCCTCGTGCAGGCGTCCGTGTTGGGAACGGAGGTTAGTGCGCCGGGTGCACGCCGAAGGCTACGGCGAGCTTCATGATCTTCTCGGCGCGGCCCAGGCGGGGCAGGTCGGAGCCGTCACGGATCACGCGGCCGTTGGCTTCGAAGTCGTTCATGAAGTCGGTGGCCCATGCGACGTCGGACGGGGTGGGGCTGATGACCTCGTTGATCACCGGGGTCTGGTCGATGGCCAGGCACAGCTTACCGGTCATCCCCATCATCACCGTGATGCCGGTCTGCTCGCGCAGGATGGGGTGGTTGGTGCCCACGGTGGGGCCGTCGATGGGGCCGGGCAGGTTGCCCACGCGGCTGGCGACGACCAGCTTGGCGCGCGGGTAGGCCATGGCCTCCGGGGTGGCGGCCATGCCGGTATCGCGGCGGAAATCACCGGAACCGAACGCCAGCCGAAACGCGCCCTGGGCCTTGGCGATGTTGTTGGCTTCCTCGATGCCGACCGCGGACTCCACCAGCGGGATCACAGGGGTCTTGCCGTCCATGCGGTGGAAGCCCTCGGTCACCTGGTCAGCCGACTCGGTCTTGGCGAGCATGACCCCCAACAGGCCCGGGGTGCCCCGCAGGCCCGCGAGGTCATCGGCCCAGAACGGGCTGGTGGCGGCGCTGATCCGGACCCAGGCCTGGCCGCCGGCGGTCAGCCAGTCCACCACATTGGCCCTGGCCTGGTCCTTCTGCGACGGGTCCACGGCATCTTCAATATCCAGGATGATCGAATCGGCGCGGGACACGGCCGACTGGTCGAAGAGCTCCGGCTTCATGGCATTGACGAGCAGCCAGGAACGGGCGATCTCTGCGGGGATATTGCGTTCAAGGACGACGCCCGGGAGCACGTTCCTTAGGACCGGGGTGGAGTAGGAGGTGTCGTCGGTGCTTTGGGGCAGGTAGGTGGGCTGGGTCATGGGTCTCCATGCTAGGTCAGTTCTGTGATGATGTTGTCGATGTCGTCCGGTAGCAGATCCCGTCTTCGGCCTCTTCCGGGTGGGCCCACACTTCGATCCCGTGTGCGGATTCGTACATGGAGCGTGGTTGGGTGGCGTCCCCTGCGACCCAGAGCGCTGTGGAGTCCGCCATGGCATCATCCACGATTCCGGTGCGGATGAGTTGGCCGTGCTGGCGGATCTGAACGGTCGCTCCTATGAGCCGTCGCCAGTGGAGGTGCTGGCGGAGCATGATCCGCTCTCCGACGGCGGGTGTGCGCCCGTTGCTGGGGCCGGTCGAGGAGGTCATGATGCAGTCAGGGCCGATGCCACAGCTTCGCCCAGTTCCTTTGTGGTGGCATTGCCGCCCATGTCGGGTGTGAGTGCCTGATGTCCATCGGCGAGCACGGTTTCCATGGCGGTGGTGATGGCGGTTGCGGCCTCGGGTTCCCCCAGGTGGTCCAGCATCATTGCGGCGCACCAGATCTGGCCGATGGGGTTGGCGATGCCTTTCCCGGCGATGTCGGGGGCTGAGCCGTGGACGGGTTCGAAGAGGCTGGGGAATTTGCGTTCGGGGTTGATGTTGCCGCTGGGGGCGATGCCGATGGTCCCGGTGCAGGCCGGTCCGAGGTCGGAGAGGATGTCGCCGAAGAGGTTGCTGGCGACGACGACGTCGAACCAGTCCGGGTGCATGACGAAGTTCGCCGCGAGGATGTCGATGTGGTATTTGTCCACCTTCAGATCCGTAAAGCCCTTCGCCATGGCTTCCACGCGTTCGTCCCAGTAGGGCATGGTGATGGAGATTCCGTTGCTCTTCGTGGCGGAGGTCAGGTGCTTCTTGGGCCGGCTTTGGGCGAGATCGAAGGCGTACTTGAGGATCCGGTCCACGCCGGTGCGGGTCATGACGGTTTCCTGGACCACGGTTTCGCGGTCGGTGCCTTCGAAGATTTTCCCGCCGATGCTGGAGTATTCGCCTTCGGTGTTTTCGCGCACGACGTAGAAGTCCACGTCGCCCGGGATGCGCCCGGTGAGGGGGCTGGGCACCCCGGGAAGGAGCTTGACCGGGCGCAGGCTGACGTACTGGTCGAAATGGCGGCGGAACTGGAGCAGGCTTCCCCACAGCGATACGTGGTCAGGGACGACGTCGGGCCAGCCGACGGCGCCGAAGAAGATGGAGTCGAACTGGTGCAGTTCCTCAAACCACCCGTCGGGGAGCATCTTTCCGTGCCGGGTGTAGTAATCGGCGGAGGCGTAGTCGAAGTGCTCGTATTTGAGGTTGAGGTCGAAAGCTGAGGCTGCGGCGTCCAGGACGCGCAGGCCTTCGGGTACGACTTCTGTGCCGATTCCGTCTCCGGGAATGACTGCGATGCGGTGGGGTTTCGACATCAGGGAACCTTCTTCGTCTTTGTCGGGTGTTTGGGGTTAGCGGTCGACCGGGTGTTCCGGTTCGCGGTTTTCGAGGACGTCGATGACGGCGTGTGCGGCTGCCAGTCCGGCCCGGACGCGGGCTTCAACTGTTTGCCCGGCGAGGTGGGAGGTGATGAGTACGTTGTCCAGGCCTCGGAGGGGGCTGTCGCCGGGTAAAGGTTCTGAGTCGAGGACGTCCAGCGCAGCTGCTGCGATGCTGCCATCGGACAATGCTTTGGCCAGTGCTTCCTCGTCCACGAGGGAGCCGCGGGCTGTGTTGATGAGGACGGCAGTGGGTTTCATGGCCCGCAGCCGGGAGGCATCGAGGAGCTTTCTCGTCGCGTGACCTGCGCGGGTGTGCAGGGAGAGGTAGTCAGAGTCCCGAATGACCGTGTCGAGGTCCGTGAACTGAATCGAGGTGTTCTGGGGGTCTGGATGGGAGGTGCTGACCAGGACGTTCATGCCCAGGGCGATACCGAGGTCCGCTGTGGCTCGCCCGCTGGGTCCGTAGCCGATGATCCCGAGGGTGGATCCGTGCAGCTCGCGGCCGGCCTCGCGGGGCCATTGCCCGTTACGGACGGCGGCGGTGACTTGGGTGAGGTGGCGTGCGGCATTGATGATCAGGCCGATGGTCAGCTCGGCGACTGAGTGGTGGTTTGTTCCCGGGGCGTTGCAGACCCTGATGCCGTGTCCGGTGGCTGCCTGTAGGTCGATGGAGTCGTATCCAACGCCGCTGCGGGCAAGGACTTTGAGGGAGGACGCGTCAGCGAGCATGTCGGCCGTGACGGGTTCGCTGGCGAGGATCGCGCCGGAGATACCGTCGAACAATCTGCGGCGTTCTTCCAAGGTCCGCGGGCCGGTGGCGGCTGAATAGACGGGATGAAATCCGTGGTCGCGCAGGAGCTGGTCGACGGCATCTCCTTCGTGGAGGTAGTCGGTGGTGATGAGTATGCGCCGGGCCATGGTGGTGTGTTCCTCGTCGGTGTAGCGGTGGGTTGGTGCTGTGCGGGGTGGCACACGTGGCAGGGCCGCCGCATAGTGTGCGGCGGCCCTGCCGGGGTTTTAGTGGGCGTCGACGGTGTCGGCTTCGAGGTGTTCGGGCGTCCTGGCAGGGAGTTCGTTCTTCTTTTGGCCTGACGCGTGTATTACGTTGCGGGCCTGTTCCAGGTCGAAGTCTTTCTCCCATTTGCCGACGACGACTGTTGCCAGCACGTTGCCGATGACGTTGATGAAGACGCGGCCTTCGTTCAGGAGGCGGTCAACACCGACGATGAGGGCCAGAGCGGCGGTTGGGATCGCGCTGACGGCTCCGAGGGAGCCGGCGAGCACGATGAAGGCTCCGCCGGCGACACCGGCTGTTCCCTTGCTGGAAATCATCATGATGCCGACCATGGCCAGCTGCTGTTCCCAGGAGAGGTTGATCCCGACTGCCTGGGCCAGGAAGACGGATGCCATGGTGAGGTAGATCGCGGATCCGTCGAGGTTGAAGGAGAACGCGGACGGGATGACGATGCCGACGGTCGGCTTGCCGACGCCCATGTTTTCCAGTTTCTTCATGACCTGAGGGAGAACAGCTTCGCTGGAGCACGTTGCCAGGGCAATCAGGAGCTCGTCTTTGAAGTAGCGCATCACAGTGAAGATGTTCAGCCCGCACGTCCGGGCGATGATGCCGAGAACGACCAGGACGTAAACGATGCATGTGGCGGTGAAAAGCAGGATCAGGAAGCCGAGTTGCTGAAGGCTGGTGGCCCCGTATTTGGCCACCGTTGCGGCGAGGGCGCCGAAGGTTCCGATGGGTGCCAGGCGCATGAGCCAGCCAACGATGCGGAAGATAACGGTGGACAGGGCGCGGATGCCGCCGGTGAGCAGGACGCCGGATTCGCCCGAGAGGTTCAGTGCTGCGCCGAAGACGATGGAGACAAGGAGTGCGGCCGGGATGGCGCTGCTGGTGAGGGCACCGAAGAAGGATGCCGGGATCAGGCCGTTGACGAACTCGATGCCGTCAAAGCTCTTGCCGGCGCCGGGAATCTTGTCGGCGTTCAGTTTGGAGACGTCGATGTTCATGCCCTCGCCGGGGTGGAAGACGTTCGCCACCACCAGGCCGATGAGCATCGAAATCAGGGAAAGGACGATGAAGTAGCCGAGGGCCTTTAGGCCGATTCGTCCTGCCTTGCGGAGGCTGTCCATGGACGCAACGCCGAGGGTCACGACGCAGAAGACGACCGGGATGATGATCATCTTGACCAGGGCGATGAACCAGTCGCTGAGCGGGGTCAGTTGTGAACCGACCTGCGGGATGAAGATACCGACGAGGATGCCGAGGACTCCACCCAGGAGCACTTGGAACCAGAGTTCACGGATCAGGCGCCCGAACCGGGACATCTGCTTGGGAGGGTGTGGGGAATGGTGGTGGTCCTGCACAGTGTGGGACATCTTGAGTGCTCCTTTGCACGTCAGCCAGAAAAGTTGGGGGTGGTTGCCTGGTCCCGGGCAGATCTGCTGCCCGGGACCATGCGGCGTTTCTTAGTGGTGCAGTGCGCGCAGGACCTTGTAGAACTCGGCCTTGCCTTCCAGGCCGATGCCGGGCAGGTCGCCGGGGGCTACGCGGCTGTTCACGACGACTGCGTCGTCGGTGAAGCCGCCGGTGGGCTGGAATTCGCCGGGGTAGGACTCGTTGCCGCCGAGCTTGAGGGCTGCGGCGATGTGCAGGGAGAACTGGTGTCCGCCGTGCGGGATGCAGCGGCGGGAGGACCAGCCGTGCTGGGCAAGCATGTCCTGGATCCGGCGGTATTCGGTGAGGCCGTAGCTCAGTGCCGGGTCGACCTGGATGAAGTCCCGGTCCGGGCGCATGCCGCCGTAGCGGATGAGGTTGCGGGCGTCCTGGAGGGAGAACAGGTTCTCGCCGGTCGCGATCGGATTCTTGTAGTGCTCGGAAAGGGCGGCGTTCAGGGCGTAGTCCAGCGGGTCGCCGACTTCTTCGTACCAGAACAGTCCGTACTTATCGATGGCCTTGCCGTATTCCAGGGCGGTGTCCAGGTCGAACTTGCCGTTGACGTCCACCATCAATCGGGAAGCGTCGCCGTCGAGGACCTCGATGACGGCTTCGATCCGGCGGAGGTCCTCCGCCAGGTCGGCGCCACCGATCTTCATTTTGACGATGTTGTAACCCTGGTCCAGGAACCCACGCATTTCGTTCTGGAGGTCTTCGAGGGTCTTGCCCGGGGCGTAGTAGCCGCCGGCGGCATACACGAAGACGTCCTTGTCCGGGTTGCCGTCACCGTAGTGATCTGAGATCCAGCGGTACAGGGGCACACCGGCGATCTTGGCTGCCAGATCGTGCAGGGCCATGTCGGCCACACCCACGGCCACCGACCGTTCGCCGTGGCCACCGGGCTTTTCGTTGGACATCATGATGTCCCATGCCTTCTCCGGCGACAGTTCGCCGTTCTCATCCAGAAGGTCTTCGGCAGGAGCATCCATCAGGCGCGGCAGGATGCGGTCCTGCAGGATGCCCGTCGCGTTGTAGCGGCCGTTGGAGTTAAAGCCATAGCCGACCAGCGGCTTGCCGTCAACGAACACATCGGAGACGAGCGCGATGATGGTGCAGTCCATCTTGGTGAAGTCGATGAACGCGTTCCGGATGGAGGAACTGATGGGGATGGTGCCTACGTGGGCGGAAACGATTTTCATCTTTGAATCTCTCTTGGTCGGATCTTATTTCTTATAAGATCGATACTCAGGCCACGGCACTGGCCGCGTATCCGGCGAGTGGGGGATGTAAATATCTTATAAGACGTTGAATCGAGGTTAGCGGCCCGTGACCCGGAGCACAAGCCCGCAGGCGAGATTTCTTATAAGATGTTGATTGGAGGGCTACACTTAGCGGGACGGGGGCAACGCTCCCACAGATTTGGAGCGGCAGATGAGTACCAACGTCTTTTCGAGCAAGGGCAGCCTGGCGTACAGCGAATTGCGTCAGATGATCCTCACCGGCGCCTTAGCCCCCGGCTCGCGCATCTCTCAATACGAGTTGGCCGAAAACATGCAGATGAGCATCACCCCCCTGCGTGAAGCCATCCGCCGGCTCTCGAGTGAGGGGCTGATCATCATGGACACCCACCGCGACTCCAAGGTGGCGGACATGAGCGCCGCCGAAGCCCGCGAACTGCTGGAAGTACGGCTCTCCCTGGAGCCGTCCGCAACGGAACTTGCCGCCTACCGCCGGACCGACGCTGACATTGCCATCATCAGGGCGGCCGCCGAAAAACTACTCCCCGTCACTCGCGTTTGGGGCGAAGACGCCATCATCGCTCACCGCGACTTCCACCGCGCCGTCTACACTGCTTCTCACAACACAACCCTGATCAAGCTCCTGGATGACCTCTGGGACAAGTCCGACCGCTACCGGCGCATCGGCCTGGAGCTGCCTTCCGGTGACGAGCCCCGCACCATCGACCTGAACCAGCACCACCAAATCCTTGAACTCGTCACCGCGGGAGACGGGCCCGGCGCGGCAGAACTCGCTCGCACCCACATCGCAAACAGCCTCACAGCATCGGTGACAGGCGCCTTGGAGGAGCGGGAGAACGAATCCCCGTCCGACCTTGAGAGAACCGCCTAAAACCGCGCCGGCTTTTTGGGTCCGAGCTTCCTCATTCGCAACGTCATCTGGGGCGACATTTAGTGTCGCGAAAATGCCGCCATTTAGCGCCGCGAGTCACACCTACTCTTAGTCAAAACTGGTTGCCGAAAAGAAATTCGGTCAAAAGGGTTATGAGAGGGTTTTTGACGTGCCTAGGAACATCGTCGGCTATGCGAGGGTCAGTACTCGTGGTCAATCGCTCGATTCGCAGGTGGACGCCTTGGTAGCGGCCGGAGCAGTCCGCGTCTTTCAGGAGTACGCGTCCGGGGCTACCCAGGCAAGGGCACGATGGAAGGACTGCTTGGACTACCTGCAGCCGGGCAACGTGCTGTTGGTCGCGGACTTGACCAGGCTAGGCCGTAGTACTTCCGACCTTGCGGACATCGTCACAGTGCTGGGCAGGCGGGGGATAGGCTTCCGTTCCCTGGCTGAACCTTGGCTGGATACGACTAGTGCCCACGGCAAGCTCATCTTTGACATGTTCGCTTCCCTTGCGGAATACGAACGATCACGGCTGTCGGAAAGAACAAAGGCGGGGTTGGCCTCAGCTAAAGCGCGAGGCCGGCTCGGCGGCCGCCCGCGGTCGATGACGCCAGGGAAACTGGAAACGGCCCGGCAGCTGCGCAGCGAAGGAAAGACTTTGAAGGAAACGGCTGAGCGGCTTAGCGTCAGCGTTTCCTCACTGACCCGGGCTCTTAGCAGGAACGACGTCCCAGAAGTCGAGTCCGAAGCCGCGTAACGCGCCCCTAGTTTTGGGACATCTTATGGGACGCAAAGGTTACGCGACCCGGCAAGTTCTCGGGCACTTCAAAATCCCGGCTCAACAACCAGCTGCCGCCGTTTGACCTCAGTGGCGATGAATGCCCCACGTACAGCACTCAACTTTCCGCCTTCGATGCGGTTGAGCAGGAAGTCCGGCGGGAAGTTCTTCACCAGCCTTCGCTCGAGCCGGTCCGCGTTGATGGTCTTCGCGGCAAAGATCCTGGTCGTGTCCAGGGCCCGGAACGAGTCAACCGAGAGGACCGACTGGTGCTTGTGGCCCCACAGGAGCCGGTCGAACTGCTTATTGGCGGTCCAGTGCCTGCGGATGCGTGCCCTCATATCCACGGCCTGGCCGATGTAGGCCTGCCGGTACCTGTCCAGCACCATCACGTAGGCGCCTTCCTCCCAGTCGAGAGTCTTCAAATCAGTCACCTCCCGCAGCTGCTTGTTCTTGGCCAGCATCTCGGCCAGGGCAGCCTCGAAAGCATCGGGCCGGAGCGTCGCAAAAAAGGCCATGTTCAGGTCGAAGTTCTCCAGCGCGTCATCGCGCTGCTGCCGGCAGAAGTCATCTGAAAGGACCGTATGCCCCTCGTCCTCGTAGGCCCATGCCTGTGAGGCCCAGAATGCCTCGCCCACGAGCTCACGCGGCCTTACCGCCGAAGGCTTCTTGTTCGGAATGGCGTACATTTCACGCGTCAGCTGGTGACCGAACTTGCTTTGCCTCAGACGTTCCCCGAAGTGCTCAATAACCGGCCGGGGGCCAGACTTCTGAGTCCGGCGCATCTGACGCAAGGGCGTCCACTCATCAACCGGCATTCCCCCCGTATACATACCCGAAGTCTAGGCGTCGGTCTGGACGTCCTGCAGTGGGTTTCCTCTGGAGACCCAATTGCGACGCCCGGCACTGACCGCCACGGGCGCCCACCCACGAACGTCCCGCTTCTAAGGGAGTGGGACAGGGAACTGTGAAGCATTCAAGGCACCCTCACCGTTGGATTAGAGGACCGGCTCCAGCTCGTAGTCGTTGATCGGGCGCGACACGGTCAGATGTTCAAACGGCCCTTCCCGAAGCTCTTCCAGCACCCCATCAGCTCGACGCACCCAAGAGCTACCTCTCGCGTCCCTAAACGCGACCTCTGCACCGGCGCGGGCACTCATCCCCCTCCATCCCTCGACGATGCGGAATCGCCATGTTCCTGGCGGAATTACAAAGGTTTCCTTGCGAAGGGTAAAGCTGAGGTGCGGGTGCTCTGCCAGTTGCTCGCTAGTCCGTGCCCCTGCGCCTTGGACGAGGACGAGGCTTACAACAGCATCGTATACAGGCAGGTTGGAGTCGTTACGCACAATCAGGGAGTCGTATCCTCCGGCAGGCGCGGGCTCCGTACCTGGAGTAAAACCCGCATACCAGGCGAAGACGGATTCAGCTTGAGAGCGGTGTGCGCGCTCCGTTGCTGCATTCTCTGCAGCGATTCGGTGGCGTCGCTCATTCCGCAGGCCGAGGATCGCCAGCCAGAGTGCACCGCTGGTGGCCACTGCACCGACCCACGTGGCAACATCTCCAACGGCAAGACCGCCGATCGTCAATTCGGCACTGATCATGGCCTCAAGTCTAGATCCCGGGGTTTCCTGCAGATGCCCCTGTCGGCCCTTCATGAGGTTGGGGTGTCCTGGATATCTCCTCCCACGAAAGCTCTGGAAGCGCTTCATTTCGAACACGAGAGAGGAAATACATCCGCCGAGCCGGTTCCACGAACGCACCAAATTCGCTGGTTTCGCCATTGAACTCATTCTCGGGACGGTGGAACCAACGCCCGTTTTGAGTAGCATCTGGTTTCAGGGCTTCGCCGGAAAGTGTGATCGTGTGGTTCTCGTGCGCTCCCGTATCTGCATCGGTCAGGTACCTGATAAAGAATTGCGGGTAGTCGTCAGGTACTCTGCCCTGAGCTCTGGATGCATGAGCATCCATCCAGAATGCCGCGGGCCTGGCAAGAGTGAACTCACCCACCAGTGTTTCTCCGATGCCGACTGGGACACTGTCCTTTGTTACCGAGTGCTGCTGTATTCCTTCGGTTTCACCATTAACCTGATACTTCATCGGCTCGCTAAAGAGCAGCTTCGCGCTCCGCGGGCCGTCGTTCTTGATTCGGATTCTGATCCTGTGCTGAATCTGCCTCCGACGGTCGGCTGGTTCAAAAAAAGCCTCGGGCGGCGGTGAGCCGCCATCCACTGTCCATTCGGGGAGCACTTTTGCCTCTTCGATAAGCAAACGAGGCATTTCCGAATCTATCCGAGCTTTGACTGTTTCCGCGGTCATATATAACGACTGAAGATGCTGCTGACGAGCGTAATCGAGTGCACTGTTCGCAGCATCGGCGCTCCGTTTAGCCTCGTTTGCCGCTTTTCGTGTCGCCCGGGTTTGAAACGCTACGAACACAACCGTCACCGCGGTAACAATCGCCGCAACGGCGGTTGCGATCGTTCCCCAGGCGGTCCAGTCCCAGTCGCCAGGTTCAACGCGGGCCAATGGAACCCCAAAAAGCACATCAGTCGTCATGTGCTGATTCTCCCAAGATCCGAAGGCTGGCAACAAAATCGCCGGGAGCCTGAACCGCATAGTCGACCCGTGCCAAGGCCCTGTCGGGCTTAGGCGGCGGCAGCTCCTGCGTCCGTGATGCCAGCCAGCACCCACTGCTCCGACAGCGGGTCGCGGCGCAGCTCGAACGTGCGCAGCGCAGAGGTAGAGGTCAGGCGGACCTGGACCTGCCAGTGCTCGACGCTCACCAGGTCGCCGCAGCCCACCGGTGCCCGTTGAGCGGTGTTCCACCAGTCCGAGCGGGTGAACCAGCGCACCGGCTCGGCGGCTACGGCCCAGATCCGGTCGTCATATCTGACGGCCAGGGGTATGCCTTTCGCGGTAAATCGGACCTGGACCGGGACGTCCAGGGGTTTGTCAGTTGTTGTTCTTGCCACGGGTCCGCTCTCCCAAATTCCTGTTCATCATGTCCTCCCGGCGGGTGACCGCCGAGCTCCACACCCAGGTCCGGTACGTGACCGGCCCGTCCTTCCATGTCACTTCGGCTGCTTTCGCTGTCCAGGCAAAGACTTCGCCGTCTACCAGCTCGGCGCAGTTCGGGAACCGGATCCACGCCTTTACCGGGATGCCTGGGTACCCGTTCTTGACCGGGAAGTGCTCGAAATCGAGTTCTTCCGCGGTCAGTCCGATTGGGCCGGCCCGCCGTGCGTACTGCGCCTGCAGCGCGGCCGCAAAACTCTCGGAGGACATACCACAACCTTAGAACATATATTCGAATAGACACGCCAAAGAACGGCGGCCATGGTGCTGGCCGCCGGCTCTCATCATGGGGGAGAGGTACGACAACGAGGCCCCCGGCTTAGACCCAGTGGGGACAGGGCGGTTTCTCATGGACGTTGCAACAGGGGGTTGCCTTGAACATACCTGCTGATTCGGGGATCGAATACCAGTACTACTCTCGGGTGTGAGGGTGGCCCTTCGGGCGCCGTCACCGGGTAATTTTGCAGGCGAGTCTTGTGGGATGAGTAAGACTCATTGGCCTTCTCCAGGAATCCCTGCTCTGAAACGGCCCGTGGGGGACCGGCTTACGGGCTGGGTGGAGCGAACGAGGACAGCGCTCTGATGCAGGTACTAGCCTCTCGAAATCTCGGACATTAGGAATCGGAAGCTAGCTGGACTCATTGTTCCTCAGGATTTGCAAGACCTCGCTCGGAGGCTCAGGGATCCGGCGGTCCTTGGGAACGCCCACCCAGACAACCCCGTGTTGATCAGGACGGCTGGCGGCACGACCAATTGGCTCGGCCATGTTTATGGCCACATCACGTGCAAAGCCCTCAACGGTGCCATCCGCCGCCTCTGAGTGAAATGCGAGCCGACGTCCCAGCACCACCGTGGGGTCAATAGTGCGGCGATACACAACCCAGACCGTAGCCGGCCCGTCCTGCCAGTAACCGAGAATATTCACCTCATCCGCCCAGTAGCGATCAATTTCCCTAACGATGTGTCCAGCTAAATCCATAGATCCTCGTCCTAGTCAGACTTCAGCGCAAGCACCCCTAGGTACCGAGGGGTGTCCGAACAGGACGAAATTGGTGCCATCATCCTCAAGAACCGACACGTAGCTCGGACCGAAGAGAGAGACTACTGATTCGCAGATGGCGATCGCGCTCTTGGCCTCCTCGCCACCGTCAGCGCCGCGAGGATCCACGAGGCTGGTTTCGATGCGAATCCTGCCCGCTTCGGTTTCGGTTACGGATTTGATTTTGCCCAACCATGGCGCGTTCTTCTTTGCTGTCTTGAAGTCGGCAGTCTTTTCCCGGCCATTTGCGCTGGGAATGGAGTCAGGTGGTGCAGCAGCCTGACTGGCTCCCGTCCGAGCCGGCGAAGCAGCATTTGATGCCTTCTGCGGATCGGAAGTCGAACAGCCACAGAGCAGTGTAATAACAGCAACTCCAACCAAACCGGAAACCGGGAGAAAAATTCTCTTGGCATATGATGGCGCTGCATTCTTCGGATTGTTCCGTTGCATGTTTTTGTCCCCCAATTTTTGCAACCGCTATAAGCGGTGCTCGCGCCTTTAGCATCGCACCTGGACACCAGTCCGGGAAGGTTTCCAACACGCGGAAGCCACTTCTGCCCTCAACACACCGAAGATCTCACTTGCCCGACTCCCAGTGGCGGATCCTTTAGCCGACGTCCTCAGTTAAAGGTGACCTGAACGGGCTTGAACCTGAAAGGCCCCCCACATCCAACTCCGAAGGGATGTTCTCCGGTGGATTCAGTTTCTACTGGCAGTTCAACCGCGGTTTGGCCGCCAACCGCAGCTGCGGCCTTAACGTGGATCGAAGTCACGCTTACCGGCGCGATCAGGTAAGGCGCGGATTGGGGCACCAGCCACTTCCGCTCATCATTCTGTGCCACCGGCTCAGGCACGCACCCTTCCCCAAAACAAGCCGCAACCGACGCCGGCGCGGAGGAAAACACTAACTCAACGGGACCCGTATAGGCATAACCAATGGCTGGGCACACACGGGGAACACGGGACACGCCGCCAATCACAGCAATGACTGCCAACACTGCGACAACGCTGCCGACTGCAAGGAGTAGTGCCCACCGACGCTTCATGGAGTGAGACTAGCGCTCGACGGGACAAGCTTCGAGCATCGGGGCGTTTGGCTAAAGGATCTCCTTACGAGACGGAGGAACCGGATCCTGCCAACTTGGCCGCCGCGGCGTGATAAGTCGCGAACTTGGCGGATGCGCTGGACCAATTCAGCACAGATCTGGGGCGGCTGTTGATCTCCGCCGCGGCGAAGAGTACATCCGCCGGTTTGATGGTGCTTAGGTCATCTCCCTTCCGAAAGTACTGACGAAGTAGGCCGTTGGCGTTCTCGTTGGATGCGCGCTGCCAGGGACTGGCCGGATCGCAGAAGTAGACCAGCGTCCCCAGCGCAGCTGTGACCTCGGCGTGCTTGGCCATCTCTGATCCCCGGTCCCACGTCAACGTCCTCCGCAAGGTAGCCGGCATGACACCGAGCACTTCGATGAGCTGGTCCCGGATGTTGTCGGATCTGCTCCCTGGACGGAGAACGAAAGCGACGAGGAGTCGAGAAGAGCGTTCAACCAGCGTCACTATCGCTGATTTGTTTCCCTTCCCCATGATGAGGTCACCCTCCCAATGGCCAGCTTCCTCTCTGGTGGCAATGTGGACTGGGCGGTCTCCG
Organism: Arthrobacter sp. MMS24-T111; assembly: GCF_054888995.1. NCBI lineage: Bacteria > Bacillati > Actinomycetota > Actinomycetes > Micrococcales > Micrococcaceae > Arthrobacter > Arthrobacter sp. MMS24-T111. The sequence goes on from NZ_JBTZRO010000002.1 coordinate 232,932, forward strand.
ATCTTCAGAGCATCAGTAATGTACTGGCGTGGCTTCACCTTGGTCCTGGACCTGGGTCGCCTGCTGAACTTACCCGAACGCAGCAGGCGAGCAGACCCCGCCGGAACGGGGCGGATGCTCAGTTGGTAGAGCGCACGGTAGATCGTTTCATGAGCCAGGTGCCGGTGCTTTTCTCCAGGAAACCGTTCCCTCAGGGCCTGGGAGACCTGCTGAGGGCTCCACCGCTTCGATAGACAGGCCACGACGTAGTCCCCGAGCTCATCATCCCCAGCAAGCTTTGCCAGCCTGGGTCGTGGCCTTCTCTTCTGTGCCATTTGCTGGGCGCGGAACGGATGATAGCGACGTGAGTCCGGTCGGTTTCTAGCCAGCTCTCTGCTGATTGTGGAGGGTGGCCGGCCGAGATCGCGGGCGATAGATCGAAGACTCGCTTTAGCCAGCAACCGGTCGGCAATGAAGATGCGTTCGTTCTCTGACAAATAGCGGCTGGGCCCACCTGTGGCAGGAACCGCTTTACCAGGTCTCGGGTCCAAGCCTTGCTGCACCAGACCCTCGACCCCGTTGCGTCCATGCAACCAACGCCTGCCCGTGTTTTTGTGGATTCCAAGAATCCTGCATGCTGCCGAGTTGGAGTGGCCTTCTTTCATGAGCTGAACGTACAAGGGCTTCTTCTCAACCAAGCCCTCTGGGCCCATTTTCCGCGATCGGCGCGTCGAACTGCGCATGATCCAACACCTCTTTCAGATTGGTGTTGCGACGTTCGTGAGAAGCTGCCCAGCTTTGAGCTGTGCGGAGGGCTCCACCTGCCCGCCAATGGGCATAACCCGGGCTAAGAGCCCTGGTCTTTCGCTGCGCTGCGCCCAGGAGACGGTCCTTCGCTGCGCTCCGGCCTGTAAATGCTTGTTTTTCCCTTACATCTGGCTGGGTTGTTCTCCGTACAAGGCCGCTCATCGTAGCCGGCCGGGGGCCCGACCCATCAACCCACGTACACGGACAATCCCACGCGGTCGCCAAGGCTCCCTTATTTCGCGGGCTTCCCCGCGCACTCTTCGGGGTTGACGGCCCACCCTCGACCGGCCGCGACAGCGGGGGCCTCGCACGGCGGGGCAGGAAGGAGGTGGCTACATGAGCATCGACGAAGCGATCAAGCTCGCGACAGCGGTCGTGAGCCTGATGACAGCTGTCATCGCTCTGCTCTCCACGCGGAACGCGCTCATAACGAGCAAACGCTCCCGAGCGGCAACTCGGAAGCGTAAGCGTAAAGCAAGGAAGTAGGTGTAGCTACGAACCCGGTGGTCGTAACCGCAAGGCTGCGGCCACCGGCTCCTTCCCAGACTAAGTCCTGTTCAACGATAAGGAAACCATCATGGAGCCACTGACCATCATCAACTTCGTGCTCTCCCTGGCAGCACTTGGCGCTTCCATCACCGCCTACCGCGCCACCGCCAAGACCCGGAAGGACCAGGAAACATAAAACAAGCGAGAGGCGGGCCACAGTCCGTGGGTCCGCCTCTCGGCACTGCCCGCCTGGAGCCAGGCGCGGGGGGAGCAAAGCGCCCTCTTGACGACGCCTTGGTTTCCGCTGCGCTTCAACCACTTTGTTGGGCGTCCGCTGGCGCGGCCGGCTGTTGGGTCCAGGGTGCGCCGTCGCAGAGCTCCGGACCCCCTGGCCCTGCTTTGTCTACGACGTTTTTGGCTGCTGTCCTTCGGATTGTACGTGCCCGTTCCGGTCCCTCTAGCCCCTTCGTTCCTCCGGGGCCTGCGGCCCGGGAAAGTCTTCTCCGGCGCTCCTTCGTCGCTTATTTCCTCCGAAGATTTCCCGGGTCTTGCCCTGCGGGTAGACGGGCCTGCACGTGCACAGCTCCGCAAGCTTCGCCAGCAGCCAAAAAACAACTGTGAGTCTTGACGTGGTTGGTCTGGGACTAGCTGGCAGTGTTGGTGCCGGTCGTTCTGCCTGGTACGTGACTCGAAAAACAATTTGCCCTCTTGTGGGTGCGTTTCCCCCGACATGTCCGCGCTGGGTGGAGCGGCCGGCGTTGGCCTGTCCCACGTCGGTGGCTTGATTAGAAGCTTGCCCAGCCTTTTTGTTTGGTTGTGGCTCATCACAGTTTTGCCTCGAGGTGACTCTTCCCGGGTTAGATGCCGGCCGTGATGCGGCAATTCTCTGTCCGTTCGAAAGGAAGGAGGGTGGCAGCGTTGACTCTTGTTGCCGAGACCAACCCGTTTGTCATCGGCGTGGACTGTCACGCCCGCACCCACACATTCGCCGTCATTGAGGCCAGCACCAAGCGACAAGTCGCCTGCGAACAGTTCCCTACGACCCCGGCAGGGATTTCCCGTGCACTGGCCTGGGTAGGCCGGAGGACGGATGGCGATATGGGGTGTTTATGGGCAATTGAAGGTGTCGGCACCTACGGGGCCCGTCTTGCCAAGGCCGTAACCGAGGCCGGCTACGAGGTAGCCGAGGCTCCACGGATGAACGCCCGCGGCCGCCGGTGGCTCGGCAAGTCCGATCCCCTGGACGCGGTCGCCATCGGAACCGCCGTCCTAGGGCTGGAGGAGTCCCAGCTCCGTGCTCCCCGACAGGGTGAAGGAGCCCGGGCCGGACTGAGGATTCTGAGCGCCGCGCGGGATCAGTTGACCCGGGATCGAACATTGAATGCGAACGCGCTCCTTGCCTTGCTCCGGGCCCATGATCTCGGAATCGACGCCCGTAAACCGCTGGTTCCCGCTCAGATCGCAACGATCGCCAGGTGGCGAGATAGGCAGGAACCAATCGAACTGTCAATCGCGCGTGAGGAAGCCGTCCGGTTGGCACGCCGCGTCCTCGAAGTGACCGCCCAGTTGGCTGCGAACCAGAAACGCATGACGGAACTAATCCAACAAAGCCCAGCTGCGCCGCTGCTGGAAATGGTCGGCGCCGGCGCTGTCACGGTCGCGACTGTCCTGACCGCGTGGTCGCATCCGGAAGGGTTCGCAGCGAAGCTGCCTTCGCGTCGCTGGCAGGGGTAAATCCATTGCCTGCCTCAAGCGGCAACACTGTACGGCACCGGCTTAACCGGGGCGGTGACAGGCGCCTCAACCGGGCCTTGCACACCATCACCATGACTCGGATGACCCACGACCCCGGAACACAAGAGTACGTCGCTAAGCGCACTCAGGAAGGGCGCAGTTACCGCGAAATCCGAAGATCCCTCAAGCGCTACCTCGCCCGGACCCTCTACCGCCAACTCAATACCCTGTATGCGGCCGCGGAACCTGCCGCTGCTCCGTTGATTGGTTCAGCTTCTTAGCGGGAAGGTGCGTACCACCGACATCACCCTGAATGGTGGGCGGCTCTACAATCTCAGGGCTTTGAGGTCTTGAGTGCAACCTTGGAGGTGATGGTGATGCATGAGCGGCTGGAATGCTGGTGGGGTTTTCCTCAGGTTTGTCCAAGGATTTGATCAAGATCATTGCTGGCTCTTGCCGTGACGGTTAGCGTCGGGGCATCACTCGTTGGGGGTTCGGGCGTTCGGTGAACTGGGGATTGCCGCGGATCATTCGTAGAAAGTTCTTGGGGGATGTCTACTGTTCCGCGCTCGATCCGCTCTGCCCTTTTTCGGCCAGTCTCAGCTGGTCTTCTCACCGCCAAACTGGTTATCGCCGCCGTTGTTGCTCTGAGTGTCATGGTCGCGGGGCTGTCTGCTCCGGCTTTCGCCGCCCCGTTGACCGCTGAATCTGCAGGGCTTGCTGCAGCACCTGTTCAGGCCCCGGCCATGGTGCCGGCGCAGTCGACGCCGTCGGTCCAGGCCGGGGTCTTCGTCCCGGTCCAAGGACGTGCGTTGGACACACGGTCCGGTGTGGGAGGGATTACCGGGCCCGTGCCGGCGCAGACGTGGCTGCCATTCCAGATTCTTGGCCGGGCCGGTGTGCCCACCACGGGCGTGGACACGGTGCTGGTGAGTTTGACGGTCGTTGGCGGGACCAGCGTGAACGTTGCCCAACTGGTGCCGAACACTGCACGCCATCACGACACCACTGACCTGTATTCCGGGAACGATGACACCATCTCCAACACCGTCGCGGTCGCGGTTGGAACCGATGGGATGCTGGCACTGTATTCGACGACTTCGCAGCAGTTCATCGTCGATGTCCAGGGCTACTTCACGTCCGGGGACACCCCGGCGCCGGGCGCTTTCGTTTCCGTCCCGGCGTTCCGGGCGGTTGATACACGCAGCGGGACCGGTTACCCGGCAGGTATGTGGTCCGGCGGCGGGATCAAAAGCCTGACGTTGAAGGGCGGCGCCGTCCCCGATACTGCGACGGCGGTCTTTGCCAACATCACGGTCATCAACGACACAGACCCTTCGCAGGTCACCTTCACCACCATGCCTGGTGGTGGTTTCGCTAATGGGGCGGACCCGGGGACAACGATCAATTTCCGTGGCTCCTCCACCACGGCCGTTGCGGCGGTGTTGAACCTCAACGCAGCCGGTGTGGTCGATATCAAATACACCCCCTCGTACACGACGGGCTTCCATGTCCTTGTCGACATTCAGGGCTATTTCGACGGGCAGGTCTCCAACAGCGCCTTCACCACTGTGGAGTCCCGGATCTACGATTCCCGTGTCACCAACACGCCGATCCCGGGCTTCAGCTCCACCGAGGTCCAAATCGCCGGGGTCGGCGGCCTGCCGGCCGCGTCAACGAACCTTGCCGGCGTCGCCATGAACATCACACCGATCACCACCGGGAACGGCAACCTGTCCGTGTGGCCCTCGGATGAGCCGCAACCGAATACCAGCACCGTGAACTACACCGCGGATTCGGTGTCCAACACGGTCGTGGTCCGGCCCAGCACGACAACCGGCAAAGTGAAGATCTACAACGCCGGTCCCAGCGACGTCCACGTCATCCTCGACTCGCAGGGCTGGTTCAGCAACGCGAACCTGCTGCCCCCGGTCACCGTCGACGGTTCCCAATCCGGGGCCCGGGGCAAAGCCTCGATGATTCCCCACACGCTGACCGATGCCAGCAAACTCGCGTTGAACCCCACGAACGGCAACGCCGTCTTCGCCGGCCGGCTGTTCAACATCAAGGGTGTCGGGCAGGACATCAACGTTGCCTGGCGCTACAACACCAGATATGACCACCGCCCGACCCTGTCGATGGGCCGGCTGGAAACCGCGTTGCGGGCCGACCCCACGACCGGGAACATGATCTACACCGCCCCGGACGGTGGCTGGTACACCTTCACCAACAATGCCGGCGCGTACACGATGGCACCGGAGCTGAACGCCTCCCTGACCCAGACCTCCACCACCGAATACCAGCTGCGGTTCAACGACAGCGGCATCACCAACGTCTACCAGGACGACGGCACCAACTTCGCCCTGGTCCGCTCTATCGATGCGAACACCACGAACCCGAACACGGTCACCTACACCTACGCCAATGGGCGCCTGACCCAGACCACGGACACCCAGGGCCGCACCGTCTCCTACGTCTATAACGACACCCGGAACCTGAACCAGCCCTCCGCGGTCACGGACAGCTCGCTGAACCGGACCGTGAACCTCGAGTACGGCGGGGGAGAGGGCCGGCTGTCCAAGATCACCGACGCCACCGGCGCTGTCACCACCTTCGCCTATACCAACGGCAAACTCAGCTCCTTCACCGACGGGCGCACCAACACCACCGCCCTGGCCTACGCCACCGACGGGTGGGTCAACACCCTCACCTACGGCCAAGGCAGCACCGCAGCCGCCACCTGGACCCTCACCCACAACACGGACGGCAGCGTCTCCTACCTGACCGACCCGAACAGTAAACAAACCACCTACACCCTGGACGCCAGCAAAACCCGGGTGATGAGCAGCACGGACCCGAACGGCAACAACGCCTCTGCCACCTTCGACGGGCACGACAACCGCCTCACCACCACCAACGGCCTGGCCCAGACCACGACCGCGGCGTACAACGCGAACAACTCGCTCACGAAGGTCACCTCGCCGCTGGCCGGATCCACGGGCACCGCCGGTGAGGCCTCCTTTACCTACCCCACCGCGACCGGGGACCCACTGCTGAACTACCGGCCCGACACCTCCACCAGCAGTGAGGGCAACACCAGCACCATCCAGTACGACCCGAACACCAAGAACCCGTCCGCGATCCTCACCCCTGACAACCTCGGCGGCACACCCCGCCGCTACTACCAGGGCGACGCGGCCGGCACGAGCTGCGGTGCCAAACCCGGCTCCCTGTGCCGGTCCACGGACGGGAACAGCAACGACACCACCTACACCTACGACGCCGCGGGCAACGTCGCCACCGTCACCCCGCCCGCACCCCTGGGGTCCACGACTTACACCTATGACGCCGCCGGCAGGGTCAGCACCGCGAAAGACGGGAAGAACCAGACCGCCACGTACACCTATGACAACAACGACCGGATCACCCAGATCCGCTACGCCGCGACCTGCGTCCCTGCCTCCTGCGTCGCCTATACCTACGACAACGCCGGGAACCTCACCACCCGGGTGGACGCTGCCGGGACCACCACCTACACGTGGGACGCCCAAAACCGGCCCACCGGCAAAACCATCGGCGGGACCACCACCAGTGTCACCTACGACGGTGCGTCGAACGTCCTGACCTACGTCGACCCGCTCGGGACCGTGACCTACCGGTACGACGGGGCGAACCGGCTCACCGCCCTGGCCGAACCCGGCGGATCTTGCCCGGCCACCCTGGTGTTCCCGAACAGCACCAAATGCACCGGCTTCGACTACGACAACGCCAACCGGCGCACCGCCACCAAATACCCCAACGGAGTCAAGAACACCACCAGCTACGACGGGGCCGGCAAGATCACGGCCATCACCGCGACCAACACCAGCGCAGCGGTCCTGGCCAAACGCGCCTACACCTACACCCTGAACGGGACTAAAGACGGCGGCCAGCGCAAAACCATGACCACCGACACCGGCGCGGTCACCACCTACGCCTACGACAAACTGAACAGGCTCACTTCATCGGTCACGGGCACGGTCACCGATTCGTGGACCTACGACGCCAACAGCAACCGGCTCACCGAAGCCAAAACCGGGACCGCCACCGTCTACACCACGTTCAACGCCGCCGACCAACTCTGCTGGCACGGCACAACCGCAGGTACCTGCGCAGCACCCCCTTCAGGGGCCGTGATGTACGGGTACGACGCGAACGGCAACACCACCCTCGCCGGCTCCACCGGAACCACCCAGGCCTACAACGTCTTCAACCAATTCACCACCAACACCAGCGGATCCACCGTCACCAACTACACCTACGCCGGCACCCGCAACGACGAAAGGACAACCGCCGGATCCACCAGCTTCCTCAACGGATCCCTCGGTGTCACGCAGCAGACCAAGTCCGGGGCGAGCACCTCGTTTATCCGGGATCCTGACGGTACGCTGATCAGCATGCGCGACAGTGCCGGTGCCACCTACTACTACACCACCGACGCGCTCGGCTCAGTCATCCTGCTCACCGACGGCTCCCAGGCCAAAGCTGCCACCTACGGCTACGACTCCTGGGGGCAAGCAACCAGCACCACCGGGGCACAAGCAACCGTCAATCCCTGGATCTACGCAGGCGGATACAACGACACCAGTAGCAACCGCATCAAATTCGGTGCCCGCTACTACAACCCCGCCCGCGGCCGCTTCACCCAGGTGGACCCGTCGGGACAAGAAGCCAACCGCTATCTATATACTGCTGCGAATCCCATCAGTAACTCCGACCCGACGGGTCTGGATTGGTGCGACGCTTACGGTGTCTGCTCTGTCGATTCGTCCACGACCGGATGCTATTCCTGGAATGCTTGCGGCACTGCAAGTGGGCCCGCAGACCCGTACGTCCAATGCGTGAATGGCAATATCCGGTCAGAAGTGGCTAAAAACTCGATCAGTGGTGGTCTTCTAGGGGCTTTCGGATTTGTGGTAGGCCCGGAAGTTGGCCTTCCTGCCGCCATCGGAGGATTTGCCATTGGCACCGTCTCCGGGTTGTTCACCGGTGCCGTAGGAGGTGTGCAGCAATGCTGAACCGGAAACAACGGGTACTGTTTCTCGCTCTGTTCATAGCAGTTTTCTTACTGTCCTTCGGGTTTGGTGTGTACCTCTACGGACCGGAAAGCTGGCTCCGCGTTCTTCTTTCCACTCTGATAACAATGGGGCTAGTCACGGCATACATTTTTTACCTACTACGAAACCGCTCGAAAAAATGAGACAACAGCCGCTCTAGGAAGGACGACTGGCTCTAAAGCCGGTCTTGCCGTACCAAGATGGCGATAGGGCGCCCGGTAATGACAGGGAACCTGAAGTACCCGAGGAAGGCGACCCCTTCTTGGGCGGCGTGTCGACCGGCCGGGGGTGGACAGATTAAGGTGCTGGACACGTGCACCCGATGCGTGGCCGCAGTGTCCGGGTCGGGTCAGGCGCCGATGGCATCGACCCGGCAACCCCGGCGGGTCGGCTCTCCCAAGCGGTACATCATGAAGGAAGACGAAAGTGGCCGCTGTGTGGCCGGTAATTGTCTCGAAAGACCACAGCTTTTCGAGACACTGTCTCCGGCCTTCGGGAGGACCTGCGACGGTGTGCCGGGAAGCGGACCAACCAGATGCTCGACGTCTCGTAAAGGTGTCTCGCTGTATATCGTCTCGCCGCAGGTGCATTAGGGGATTTTCGAGTCAGCATTGCTTGGTGAGGCAACCGGATTAGACCCGGGTCAGTACTCCCAGCCAGGACGCCCAAGACACTCGAGGACATGCCCGACACGAACACGCCGTCGCTGGGCAGCCGCCGGGTGCGTTCGACCTCGGGCGTCAACTCCAATCCCGGTGATACATGGTTAGCGCCGGTTGCTGGGTCTACCGGTCTACGTCCTTGACCAACCACGCCAGGGCGTCATCCCGTGAGGTGAAGAACCGGGTGGGGCAGGGGGGAATGTGAATATTGAGGAAGAAATTGGCGAGGACCCGGTCCACGGGGCTCGCGCCAAGGAGTGCTATACGGTTGGCCGCACAGGGAATGGAAAACACCGACCGTGCTTCGCGGGCGACGCTCTCCGTGGTCGCCATGTCAACGAGCATGGGGTACTCGGACCCGCCAGCTACGGTGTTGACGGCTGTCATGGCCGCCCGCGCGTCCTGAGCTTCGATGCGAACCTGGGTGTTCCAGATCAAGTGAATGATGCCGTCCGGACGTAATGCCACGGTGCCCTTGCCGCCATCAACGACAACACCTGTAACTGGCCGTTCTTTCCCCACGGGAAAATCCTACACAGCGCGCACTTCTGCGTCATCAAACAGACAGGATTCGAGGGTGTGACCCTTGGTTGGAAGCACGGTGTCGGGTCGGCTGTGTCTAGCCAGCCAGATGTGGGTGCAGGGATGCCAGAATGTGCGGGGCATCGATGATCAGGGTGTCGAGTGAGGTGCCCAGCGCGGTGGCTTCCCGTCGTGCCGTGTTAAGTTGGCCGTTGGCGATCAGGGACTGGAGGGCGCGGCATTTGACTTCGGCGTCGTGTGCGCCAACCATTGCTGAGGCGATTTTCAGGCTGAGGATGGCGTCCATGGCCGTGTCCGGGTCTTCTGCGTGGAGGGCGTTGATGATGCGGGTTTTCCGTCGGGGCAGCAGGTCGAGGTAGTCGTTCAGGAAGCGGGACGCGAGGCTGTTGCTGCCCAGGTTGTCCGCAAGGTTTCGGATGACCTGCGGATCGAACAGGGGGCGTCCCTCAGTCATTGCGCTCCGGGGCTGCTTTTTCTGGTGTCTTGCGCCAGATCCCGACGAGCATGCTGAGGACCAGGACCGCGGGGGCGCCATACATCAGAGCGTTCAAGACCAGGGGCTGGCGGATGGCCCTGATCACGTCCCCGACGTAGGGGACGGTCAGGACGTGCCGGTCCACGGTGGGTGTGCTGATCGTTGCCAGCCAGGGGTCTACCCCGTTGTTCGCGTCGCCTTTGGTTTGCACGACATAGGTGCCGTCAGGCTTGGCCGTTATCTGGGTGACCCGGTGGGTTTCGACCCGCTGGTCTTCGACCGGGATGTGGTAGGTGATGATGTCGCCGGCCTTGATCTCCGCCACCGGTACCGGGTGCGTGACGACGATGTCGCCGGGGTTGATCAGCGGGGACATCGAACCGGTCAGCATTGTCGAGGTCTGGTATCCGAGGACCCGCGGCCCGACTGCCAGGGCCAGGAACGCGGCAACGGCCAGGACCAGCAGGCCTGTCCCGAGCCCGGAGGCCACCCGGCGCAGGACCTTCACGGACCGGCCGGTGCCGGAACGAGGACCCGCGTCGTCGGCCGTCGCGGTCCCGCTGAGGGGAAGGCTGGGGCTGTTGACGGCGGCGCTCATGGGTGGGTCCTCGCTCCGGTGTGCAGGGTTTACTTGGAAACGGCGGTGCGCTGGGTGGCCGTGAAGGTGAACCCGATGGTGCTGGTCAGGCCCTGGAAGGTGTTGTCGGCGGAGGCCGGGAGTGCGGTGGTGACCTTCAGGTTGTCGGTCTTCGTGGCGGTCAGCGCGGTCAGGTTGGCCAGGGTCTTGGCGGTCCCGGTGATGATGGGGCCGCTGGCGAGGACCGTGGACTGGGTGCCGGTGCAGGCGTAGGCGCCGGCGGCTCCGGTCCACGGGACGCTGCAGTTCTCGACAGTCAGCTGCAGGCCGTTGGTGCCGTCGGTGGTCAGCAGGGACGCGGTCGCGCCGGCGTCGGTGGCGAGGGTGACGTTGTTCAGGTCGGAGTTCCCGGTGTTGGAGAGCTTGACCAGCTTCTCGACCTTGTCACCGGGCAGCATGCCGGTCACGGCGACGTTCAGGGTGTTGTCCACGCCGGCGGCCGGCAGGGCGATAGTGACGGTGCCGGCGGTGACGGCCTGGCTGGCTGAGGTGGTGGAGGTGAAGGCACCGAAGGTGCCCAGTCCCGCGACGCTGGCGGCGGTGCCGACCAGGGCGACGGAAGCGATGATCTTCCCGGTGGTGGTTTTCAGACTGATACCCATGATGATCTCCTGCGTGAGGGCCTTCCCCCTAGGGCCGGCCGAGCTGTCACAGACCCGATCGGCCTGTCCGTGGACCACTTTGCCGTCGGATCATCAAGGAAGGACTTTGGCTTCCATCAAGACCGTGTCAAAGTTTCCGCAGTTCAGGGGTCCGCGGGCGCCTCAGCCCCGATGGTGGAACCAAATTTCGGGCAACATGATCGACCCTTGACCCTTCCTTGAGACTCGGACGGGATGGTTGATGGTGAGCTCAACAAGGTGTGCCCGCGGCCGCGGCACGTAAAGCGCGTGAAGGGGGTTGGCGGTGGCATTGATCAGGCGCCTGGGACGGCGCGGGCAGGTTCTGCTGGCCGGTCTCGTCACGGCATGCCTGATGGTCGGCGCTCCCGCGGCCAACGCGATGTTCACCCGGACCCTGAACGCCGGCACCACCTCGATCGGCTCCTACAAGCTGGCCAGCCCGACCGGGAACACCGTCACCGTGACCTGTACCCCGAACGGCGGCAGCGGGAAATTCCGGCTCACCATCACCGTCACCAACCATGGGGTTGTCGCCAAGGCGAACAACTACGTGCTGGTCGTCAAGGATTCCACCGGACTCGCAGCGTCCCCCGTGACGCTCAACCCCGGCGGGACCTACACGGCACCGAGCCCGGGAAACAAGTGGACCTACAGCATCGATGCCCAATACAAGGTCCCGGGAACCAGCTACGCCTGGTCGAGCACACCGAACCCCGTCACTGTCTGCTGATCCAGTCCGCGGAACAGTGACCGGCTCGACATCGATGATGCCCTGCAGTCGCGTCGAATCTGGGCGGCGGGACGGTCGGTGGTCAGGACGAGGCCGGCCGGCAGGTCGTCCCGGTGCCGTAGTGCAGCCAGCCCGGCAGTGCCGCGGTGAAGGAGTCCCGGATGGAAGGGCTGTTGGTCACGGTCCAGTCGATCCGGCCGTTGACTTCGACTTCGTTCTTGTCCCATTCGAACCAGTTGATCATCTTCAGGTTCGGGAATTTAGCGGCGGTGTCCGGGCTGAAGACCTGTTCCCACCAGAGGCGTTTGATGTCGATTTCCGCGGCCCCTCCCGCGGCCGGGTTGTACAGGGCCGCGGTTTCGGGGATCGCGACGGGCTTGCCGTGGTCGTGGCCGTAGACCTGGTAAAAGTCCGGGAGCAGGGTGTCATCGCCGTTGGCGCCGGCATAGTTCCCGGTCAGCTGGTCCGCGAACTTGTTGGCTTCGGGGAGCTCGTTTTCGCCCCACGGGTACTTCGCGCCCCAGTGGTAAAGGGACATGCCCACCCAATCCACGGCCTCATCCCCGGGGTAGTAGGGGGCATAGGAGTCGTCGGCCATGGTCAGGGCGCCGTCGTGATCCGTGTCCAGGGCAGCAAAGTCCGGGGTGCCCGGCTTGGCTTCATACTGGCCGCCGGTAAAGGGATACCCGCCGGCGTAGTTCGGCGCCCACATCATGGCCGACCCCGGAGCGCCGGCATGGATCGCGGCGGCCACCCGGGCAAATGCTGCCTTGTATTCGATGGGTTGCTGGGACCACGGGTACCAGGAGCCGTTCATTTCGTGGGCGAACCGGACGATCACCGGGACGCCCTCGGAATTCATTGCGGACAGGTCGCTCACGAGGCCGGTCACGGTGTCCGCGGTGATCGCCGCCAGGCCCTGCTTCGGTTCAAGAGTCAGCAGCATGATGTGCCCGTCCGCCCGCATCTGGGCCGCGGCCTGCTGCAATTGCACCCGTTCGGCGGCGGTGTACGGGAAGTCAGCGAAGGACACACTCACCGCCGGCCTGTGCCCGAGATCGGCCGCGTACTGCGCCAGCGGTTTCGCGTCCAGGCTCAGGTTGACACCAAACAGGGCCCGGGACTCCGGGGCCAGGTCTTTCCGGTCAGTCACCTCACACACCGGAATCGCTTCGGCGGCGCGGCTCGCGGCGGTCTCCTGCGCCTTTCGGTCCCGATCGGTAAGGCCATTGACGACACCGGCGGTACCAAGCCCTGCGGCGAGCACCACGACCAGCACGGGCAACGCCCAGGACTTGAACCGGTCCAGAAAGTCCTCACGCCGGCTGTCGCCAGGGCGGGTTGGAGTAGCGTCAGGCATGGTGAACCCCCTGTTGGCCTGCGGTTTTGTTCCCCATCCTAGGGTCCGGGACCGACCACGTTGAACTTACTGGTCCATGGCCGGGGAGGGATTACTCTGGCCATTCCTCCTCGATGACCCACCGGCAGATACTGGTATAGGCCGCGAGGGGCATGCCTTTGCCGAAGGCCGGGACCGGGTCCGGGGAATACAACAACGCCGCGCGGCGGCAGTCCAAGCCCCGCACGGCCTCTTGCGCGCTGGACAGGATATTGCTGACATCCAGGCCCTCGATCGCAAAGAGGCCGACCGTAACACCGGTCACGTATTGCAGGAAGTAGGGCATAGTGACATCATGCAGCGCGCACATCCGGGGGGCTAAGGGCCAAAGACCCGACCTCCCTATCCCTCAGGCCCCGCCGTGACTGGCCTTTCGGTGGCCGGGCAGTGAAAGTGACCGGCGCCGGCTGGGGGTGGGTCCTCGGGTCCCAGAGCGAATGCTCTCACCGGGACCTCTCGGCGCCGGCCACACCTAACCCGGGCCCCCGGACCGGGAAACTCATGTGACCTGACACCATCCTAAATTTACCAACGACTGCCTGGAGGGCACCGGGTTACCTAATCTCTGCCAGGCCCGAACATTAGGGGGACGTGGGAAGCGCCGGGTCCTCTCCTTCTGCTGGCTCTTCCTCTGCCCAAGCACATCTCCGTTTCCGGAACCTCACTGTCCTGCCTGGCTAACCAAAGGCACGCTGCACGGTATGACGGTCTGTGAACCGGAGTGTAGATTCACCAACAGAACGTTCGGAGAACCTGGCACCCCGGGTTGGGTTGATGAAAGGCAGTAATGGTGAGCCGACCGCACTTTGAGGCCTTCTTCGCCCAGGCCATCGATGAAGAAAAGGACAAAGACACCGGACTTGGCCCGGATGAGCTCTACGGTCTTTACACGAGCTGGTGTCTGCTGAACAAGGAAAAACCGCGGCCCCCTGCGGCGCTGTGGGAAGCGCTGAAGGCCCACAACATCACGCCCGGGCATAACCATGTCGGGATGAAAGGACCGGCAGCTGCCGACTACTTCATTTCCAGCGCACCTGATCTGCACTGACCGTGCCCCGCGTGGCGATGTCGCGGCGATGCTCTGCAACCGCATATACGGGGAAGGATGCCCTGAGGAGAGGTGCAGGCCTAGTTGCTCTGCCTGGGTTGGTTCGCATCGAAGAACCGAAGGTCGTCGCTGATCTGGGCCGCGCCCGCGCCGGCACCTTTTTCGCGGACGAAATCAAGATCTTCACGGCGGAGAATCATCTGTCCGTGCTCATCGACGTCCAGCTGCCGGTCAGAAGTTTCCTGGATCCGCGCTGTGATCGTGTTCGGAACGAGCACGCACGCAGGGTTATCCAAGAGCCACTGGCGTGTCTCTGCGTCAATCCGGTCCCACAGCTCACTGAGGCTCATCTCCTCCGGCCCATCCTCACCATTCCTGCCGAACCGGACCCCGCGTGAGGGGGAGTTCGCCAACAGTACGTCTCACATCCGAGAAAACAGTAGCCCACAGGAGGGGCATAAAATCGATCCCCACATTGCGGCGAGTTGGCGATAGCTGTTCCAGGCCCCGACCGCTCCGGCAAACGGGCCGGGCTCACGGGCCGTACAGCGCTGCGGCAACATACCAGCCGGCACTGCCCGCCGGCCCCGCTAGAGCTTCAGCTGCGGCTGGATGCGCTGGTCGATGGGAGTACCGAAGCGTGCTCGCACAAGACGCCGGTGCCGCTGGCCGTAACGGTGTTGGCTGCCTGACAACCGCCGGGTGGCGGGTTGCGCGGCGAAGTTCGTTACGCGTCGAAGTGCGTCCGGACTGTCGGGTCATGGGAAACGGACTCGACCACTGCTGCGGCGATGTCGCGGAGTTTGACGTTCCGGGTGTTGGAGGCGATTGTCAGGATCTTCATGGCTGTCTCCTGGTTGCAGCGGTTCTGAGCCATGATGGCGCCGGCGGCGAGGTCGATGGTGGTCCGGGATTCCATGGCAGCGATGAGGTGGGCTTTCGCCTCGGCCAGTTGGCTGATCCGCACGGCAAGTCGGAGCGCCTTCGAGGCGTGGTAGGAATATGTCTCAACCATGCTGATGTCGTCGCCGCTGAAGCCATGGGACCGGGCGGAATATAGGTTCAGGCCTGCTTCCGCTTCCCCCTCAAGGAGCAGCGGCACGGACAGGCTGGATCCTATTCCCGCCTCCAGCGCGGCTGCCCTGAAGGCGGGCCACCGGTCGTCGTTACTCAAATCCGGCACATGCACCACGGACTGCTCTCGGATCGCCGTCAGGCAGGGACCATCGTCGGCAGCGTATTGGGTTTCGTCCAGACGGACTGCGCTCTCTTCGCTGCGGGCCACGGTGACTGGCTTTTTCCGTTGAATCAGCGTGATGCTGCAAAACGCCTCCGCCGGGTCCGTCAAGGTAACGGCGGAGTACTCAGCGAGTTCGTCGAGCATTTCTTTGACGTCCTCAGTTTTCAGGACGAGATCCTGCAAATGGTCCACCAAGAGGTCCGTCAACTGTGGACGTGGTTCGGCGGCCATGTAGTGGTCTCATTCCTCTTCCGCCCTGACAACCCTCAGCCGGACAGAAGAGGACGATGGAGCAGCGCGTGCAGCTGCTTTCCCTGAGTATGCTCCACCGCCCGCGCAATCGCCAGTAAGACCCAAACGCCGGCTGCGAGCGACCACAAGGGCGTCCGCTGGCGAGGCCGGATGTTGGGGCCAGGGCGTCGCAGCGCGCCAGCGCCCTGGCCCTATGTCTGCGACGATCCTCCTATAGGAGTCAAATTGGGTTGGCCGTCCTATCAGGACCAACGCGCACGGGGCTTGATCCTGACGTTGCGTCAGGTCCTAGGCTGGCTTCGCTTCAAGCTCCGATCCCGGGGAACCCTTCGGACGGCTGTTGATCCGTTCCACGGGCGGGGACTGTGTGGTGGACGAGCGGGAATCTGCACTGATCTGAACTGTCCTTCGCCGGCGGCCAGGGCCTGCTATCGTTCCTGAAGGCCCCGATCGAAGATGGGTCAGTCTCAGGTCATTTTGTCCACGCATTCGCCGGTCCCCTCCGCACTTCCCGGCGCCCAGATTCTTGAGGTCGGGCCGTGGGGACTGCGGCGTCAGTCCCGGGCCGACCTCAACCAGGTCCCAAATTAGACGGTCCGTCCTCGGCGCGCCAGAACGCCACCTCTGACTGCCTATGGTGACAGAGACGTAAGCCGGCACGGTAGGCCGCACCGGAATCGGTCCCCGCTTCGCTCGGGCTGTACAAGCATTTTCCTGTTTTTTTGCTGCTGTCCTGCGGATCGTACGTGCCCGCTCCACCGGCTCAACCATCCTGCGGACGGCTGCGCAGCCGATGCCTTGTGTCGGCGCTTCGCTTACTTCCTCCCACAATCCATCCGCTGCTTGCCCTTCGGGTTGCCCCGGCTCCGTCGGGCACAGCTACGCGTTGCTCCGCCAGCAGGCAAAAAACGCCCGGGGGAGAGGGGACGCTGGCCGGTCACCAAGGCCGCCCGCTCACCGGATCCTCAGCAAAGGACGAGAGAAACCATGAACGATCGCATTGCACGCGCCGCCCTGACCCGCCTCTTCGAACCCGGCGACCGTGTCGGCCGTGCCCTCGTGGGCAGGCTCGGCGCGTACGCCGCACTGCGGCTTGCCACCGGCGCCCAACCCGCCCACACCCTCCCGGACATCACGGCCGAAGAACTGTCAGGTGCGTTGAAGCGCTGGGCGCCCCGCGTGCCTGACCTGGACCCGGAAAAGGACCTGGCCACCATCGAACGGCTGGGCGGAGGGTTCCTCATCCCGGGGGATGAACACTGGCCGGAAGGCCTGGACGATCTGCCCGACGCCCCATACGGGCTCTGGTACCGGGGCAACGTCGACAACGGCATCCCAGCACTTTCGAAGTGTGTGGCCCTGACAGGGTCCCGGGACTCCACCAGCTACGGCGCCTCCGTGACAGGGGCCATGGCGTATGGCTTGGCCCAACGTGGAATCTGCGTGATCTCGGGTCTTGCCTATGGCATCGATGCGCACGCGCACCGGGCCGCTTTGGCCGGAAGCCAGGGAGACGGACCTGCGACCCTTGCGGTGCTGGCCGGAGGCCTTGATCGGGACTACCCGTCCGGTAACGCTGACCTCGCGGCCGTGATCCGAGGCAACGGCCTGACGCTCTCAGAGCTGCCGCCCGGTTCCGCCCCGACCCGGTACAGGTTTCTGCAGAGGAACCGCATCATTGCCGCCCTCGCAGGCGTGACATGTGTCGTGGAAGCCCGCTGGCGCTCAGGGGCGCTGAACACGGCACATCACGCGGAGACCATCGCCCGGCATGTCGCGGCCGTCCCCGGGAGCGTGCACAGCGCCAACTCGGCAGGATGCCACCGGCTCCTGAGAGAAGGGGCGGCGGTGCTGGTGGCCGATGCGGCCGAACTGGCCGAACTCCTCGCAGGCTGAGCCCTTGAGGTGGCCGTCCCGTTGCCGGGGCGGTCACCGCGGGCGGTCCGCCGTCGTGGCCCGCTTGCGCTATGGGTCACCGCGGGCGGACCGCCGTTTCGCACACGCAGGTGCCGGCGGCCCGGGGGCGCGCGGCCTCCCGTTATTTGGGGTGCCGAAAGCAAGCCCGGGGTGCTGAGGGAAGGTTCGCTGAGCTCACCAGGAAAGGGCGTCCGCTGGCGCGGCCGGCTGTGGGGCCAGTGCCGGCTCCGCAGGGCTCCGCCGCCCCCGGCCCTATATTGTCTTCGACATTTTGGCTGCTGTCCTGACGGATTGTACGTGTCCGCTCCGGCCCGTCTAGCCCCTCCGTTCCTCCGGGGCCCGCGGTGCGGGAAATGTCCCTGCGGCGCTCCTTCGTCGCTGATTTCCTCCGGAAATTTCCCGCCCCTTGCCCTCACGGGTAGACAGGCCTCCCTCGGCCACAGCTCCGCAAGCTTCGCCAGCAGCCAAAACAACAAGGGGGAGAGGGGACGCTGGCCGGTCACCTGAGCCGCCCCACCCGCCTGATCCTCAGCAAAGGACTTTCGACATGACTGACGCAATCCGCATTTCCAGCCCGGCCGACATCCTCGGTTTCATCCCGCACTCCCTTGGGTTCGTACCGCGGGAATCCTTTGTGTTCCTGACCATGCGGGGCAAGACGCTGGGCGCGACACTGCGCGTTGATGCCCCCGCGTCCGCGGAACCTGCCGAGTTCGCCGCCTCCATGACGGAGTACCTCGCACTGGACACGCAGGCCACGGCGGTGCTGCTGACGATCTACACGGCCACCAACCCCGCGCCCGGGAAGGAGCGCCCCTTCCACGACCACGTCGAGGCCGTCATCGAGGCGCTGGACACTGCAGGGACGCCGCTGCAGGACGGCTGGCTGGTCACACCGTCGCACTGGCAAAACCTGCTGTGTGACAGCGACGCCGGGTGCTGCCCGCCCGAACCGCTGGAATCCATCACCGACGGACAACTGAACGCGGAACTGGTGTTCCGCGGCAGCAGCTACCAGAAGACGCCCGGCACCACCTACGGCCCGTTCGCAGGCCCGGCAGACAGGGAGGAGCAGATCCGTCACGCGCTCCCGGGAGTGCTCGGTGCAGAGCTGGCCCCGGGCCGGGAACTGTGGGCCCAGACCCTGACCCGGGGCGGCTGGTTGGACCCGCAGACCGCGGTGGAGCTGCTGGCGTGCTTCCAGCGCCCGGACCTTCTCGACACATTATTCTGCAACGTGATCGACCCGGAGGCCCCGGACGCCGAGGGAAGCGGGAACCTGCTCGTGGGGGAGGGGATCACCCCGGACTGGGACCGCGTGGACCGGGCACAGGAAACCGCCCGCGACCTCATCAACGCCGCACCCGAAGGGTACCGGGCACCCCTGCTGACCCTGATCGGCTGGCTGGCGTACCTCAAAGGCCAATCATCAGTCGCCGGAGACCACTTCAAGCTCGCCCTGACTGACACGCCGGGCTACCGACTCGCAGAACTCATGGACCAGCTGGTCAGCCGGGGAACCATCGCCCCCGTCGCAAAGAACCAGGACACCGCCTACAAGCGGCACCGCTAAACGGGTGGGGGCCGGGCCGGGAAACGGCCCGCCCCCTTGGGTGCGCCGGGCGGCCTCCCCGCGTGCGCTCCTCCGGCCGCCGATCACGCTGCCGCGGGCGCAGCCCCAGAAGCCGGTAACAGCCGGCCGCCGGGCTACAGTGGAAAACGAACATGATCCACTAACAGCCTGGGGGCAGCACATGAGCCACGAGTACATCCTCACGGACGACGACGCCGCACCCCCCGACGCCACCCACGCCCAGGACGTTCTCGAACTCTCCATGTTGACCATGCCGCAGGCAGGCGCCCCCATTGTCGATATCTCCTGGGAGAAATTCCCGCTTGACCTGTAACTTGTGGCAGCAATGACGCTGCAGCACTGATTTTCCTTTTGCTGAGGGAAAAGCTGAGGCCGGCCCCAAGGGCCGGCCTCAGCCCTTTAACCACTGAAAGGGCCTCGCTCCGCTCGGGCTGCAGAAGCGCTCTTTCTGTTTTGGCTGCTGTCCTGCCGGATTCCTTAGGCGCGCCGACTGGCAGAAGCCATCCACCAGCAAACGGCGGCCACAGCACTGTTAAGCACCGCAATATAGATATCGCCGGCAGCGGGCCGACCAATGACCAGGTCCACGGCCACCAACACCACCGAGGTGCCCGCTGCGATGCCGAACACCACCGCCAGGATTTTCATGGACCTCCCGGTCGGCGGCCTCCGCCCGTGAGTGGTGGCTTGTTTAGCTGTCATCAGTTCGGGTCTACTGCTAAAGCCGGTGTCCCGTGTTGGGCTACGTGCCGGATGCGCGGAGGGACAACATCGCACGAGCCGCGAAAGTGGTTCCCGCGAGAAGCAGGATGACTGCCGATACGACGGAGTACCAAGTCTCGTTGGAACTCAGAGCGATGTATACGCCGATGAGAGAGAAAACAACTGCCCCCAGCGACCAAATGAGCGTTGCTCTTCTGGTGTTGTTCATGGCCCCAGCCTAAGGGACCAAAGATCAGAATGGGCGTCCGCTGGCGCGGCCGGCTGTTGGGCCAGTGTCGGCTCCGCAGGGCTCCGCCGTCCCTGGCCCTGTCTTGTCTTCGACGATGCTCCTATAGTCGTCAAATTGGATTTCAAGGGGACTGGGTGATTCTGTCAACTGGTTATTGCCTGGCTGGACGGCTATCGCAGACCCACTGGGTGGCTGAGCCGAAGATACCGTAGCGCTGCGTGCGACGTGGATCAATCGAGGTGGAGCTGGTGCCCGCTACCGACGAGATATTTCCAGGGGGACGGTCCCGTTGATGGTTGCGATGTAGGTGGCCATGAAGGCGTATCCGAGAACATAGACGAGCGTATAGGGCCATCTCGTTTTGGCTTGGGCATCTGCAGGGAGGGCCCTGCGTCCGTTATTGCTGGCGAGCCTGGTCCGCAAGTCCCTGACCTTGACGCGGTATAGGAATAGCGACGATAGAAGGAGGACTGCCGCGATGAAGGCCAGCGCGGGTATCCCGACGAAAGCGGTGGTCAGGGGGAGAATCATTGCCAGAAGACAGAGTCCCGCGTTGCAGAAGGCGTTGATGACGCCAAGGATTATGTCCATCCGTGACCCCCTCTTCAGGGCGGGATTCCTGTAGCGTCCCCAGTAAGCCCCAGCTTGGCCAACAAAGGCACAAAAGACATAGATCAGGATTCTGTTCACGGCTCAAAACAGACTGAACGCATCGGTGGCCTTCGGGTAGCCAAGTTCCTCCAAGCACGCGAGCACGGTGGCGGGTTCGCGTGTTACGAATGTCCATGGGCGACCAACGACAGGTATAGCTCTGACACCTTGGTATGGGGCTAACCATGTCCGCACACGTTGGATCTCTACTACGTCCTCCCGCTTGAGAATCCAGGGCCCAAAGAACCGTCCCAGGCCATACGAGAGGCTGAATTCCAAAGTTTCGGCCGAGGGGCTCAGCATCAGCATCCGCAACTGCGGAGAGACCGAAAAGACCACCGGTTGGTTTCCCCACATTCTGGATACGGCTTTGGCTTTCACGGGTATGGTGCCGCCGCCGTCGAAGTGCTCCTCCTCAAGAAATATTTCGGGCGGTGCCGGTTCTTTCCTCAGGTTGGTGACGGTCATTGCGATTGCGACCACAGCGAGTTGTACTCCGGAGATTATGAGCTGGCCGGGTGTGGGATTTATGGCAGCGAAAACGATCGCCGTGATCAGGAAAAGAGCTCGAGAACTGTGATCTTGATTCGAGGGAAGCGCCGCGAATGACGTTCCTGCGCATTCATCGCGGCCCCTGATGACTGATGTTGCCGGCCTCGATAGCCAACTGGTTGATCACAGGCTCATCTTGGCATGAACGGGGCGACCCGCAATCAACTTGGGGAAAGGAACCGTGGTTGTTTTTTGCTGTCTCAGCGCGGAGGTGACGTTCGGCTCATCGATTCGACTGGGTTCTAGCGGACCCGCGGCTCGCTCCGTAAGCCATTGTCGGTAGGTCACAGCGAGGTCGTCGTTACGGATGTGTCCCTGTTCCAGGCGCGAAATGATGGATACCCATTGACCAAGTTCGCCGGCAGCGGTGGTGATGGTTACACCGAGTTCGGTCCGTATACGGCGGAGGTCGGAGTTGTCTGGTGCCGGCTGGGGGTTGGTGATTTGGCGGTAGATTTCTCTGGCTGCGTAGCGTTTGAGGCAGCGCATGATTTCGCGTTTGCTCTTGCCCTCGGACGTGCGTTTAGCGACGTAGTCCTTGGTCCGTTGGCACGAGCCCATGCGGACCAGGACTACCTGGTGTAAGGCGTTATTGGCGTTGCGGTCGCCGCCTCTACTGAGCCGGTGGCGTCAAATTCTTGTTTCAGAGCAGAAATGGCGGGGCAAGGGGTGTTCCCCAGTGAAGAAGGGGGGCGAGGATGAGGGCTGTGCGGTTAGTCGCCAGTTTCCGCGGTTCTTAGCCGTCGCCTGACGATGAGAGCCAAGGCGACTAACGCGCTTAACAGGACGACTCCCACAATGATTGCTGCGGTTGGTCCCGCCTGCGCACCGTTTCCAGTACTTCCGTTCGTGGGGGTTGTCGGTGGCGGAGCCGCTGTGTTCGCCGTGCCGGCGGTAAAGGTGAAGGTTCCTTCGATGGGGTGGCCGTCAGAGGAAACCACGCGCCAGACCACCGTGTACTTTCCGCTGGGAGCGCCTTGTTTGACGGCTTGGGTGACCTGGTTGTCGACGATGCTTACTGGCCCGTCTGCCTGATCTGTGCCGGTGGAATCTTCGACTCGGACGATTGAGTTGATGGCGATAGGGGTGTGGTCGAAGGTCAGCCCGACCTTCACCGGGACAGTGCTCACGGTTGAGCCATTGGCCGGGTCGCTGGACACAAGGACATCGTGGGCCTGTGCCGCCACAGGGGATGCCATCACAAACGCCGCTGTGGTCAAAATGAGGAGCAGACGTCCCAGCCAGGTTGCCGGACCTGGGGGCTGGTTTTTCATGCGCGTCCTCTCTCTGTGACTTACAGGAGCTGCGGCGGGGCCGAAGCCCCCGCCGCAGCTCCTGTAAGTGAACCTAGTTGGTGGTGCTGCGGGTGCGGCGGCCGGCGAGGACCAGGCCCAGTGCTACTGCTCCCAGGACGAAGCCGGCTGCGCCCAGGACGATGCCCCATACCGAGCCGCCGTCGCTGGAGACCTGTGAGGTTTGGGCCGCGGCAGCAGCGGTGGGTGTTGCTGATGCGGTGGCCGAAGCCTTCTCGTCGGCGGCCGTTGTGACGAAGGACGGGGCAGGGTGCTTGGGCTCGGGCTGGCCCTCAGCGCTTTCTTCGTCCCAGTTCACCACGGAGCCGTCGGTGTAAGTCTGAGCGGCCTTCAAGGTGACTTTGGTGCCCTCGGCGGGGAGTTTGCCGACGGACAGCGAGAACGCCTGGTACTGGTTTTGACCCAGTTGGTGGGCTTCGTCAGCTGTCCAGACCACGGAGGTCGGTGCCTTGGTAACCGTAGTGCCGGAGACGGTCACGGGCTTGGGCAGGTCGCTGGTGATGACCTGCGCGGTCCAGCCCTCGACGGGTTTGACCGAGACGGACGTGAAAGGGGTGTCTGTGGGCAGGCTGACCTCGAGCTTGCTGGTCTTGGCGGTGGGGGATTCGTTGGGGACGTTGAACGTCAGGTGCGAGTAGCCGTTAGCTCCGGTGTCATCGGGGTTCACGGTCACGTGCGCGGATGCGGCGGTGGCACCTACAGCGATGATTCCCGCGGCGGCTGCGGCGGCGGTCAAGGATTTCAGGGTACGACGGAGTGAGGTTTTCAAGACAAGCCTTCCAAAAGTGTGGGTGCGCCAAGGAAGCCGCTAGTGCGACGGCGCAAAAATGGGGCAACACGGACACGGGGGATCCCTACTAAACGACAGGGCCCGGGACGGTGTGGAGGGTCAGAAGCTGGCTAAAGCGCGGCCTGGAAGGCTGGCGGGCCGCGCAGGGCAGGCAGTCGGAGGCTCCGCCAGCGCGAAGGAACTACGGCGGCGGGCGCGGCCGGAACATGCGGCCAATCTGGGATGACCAGGGCCGTTAGGATTCGAACCAGCGGGAGCAGCCACGCGGCCAGGGCCCAGACAGCTGCTTCTCCGCGGGCCAGGACCATGCCTGTGGCCAGCGTCGCGGCACCGTGGAAGACCAGCATCAGGACAGCAGGCACCCCGCCTTGCTCCGGCATTGCTGCCCCGGCTAAGGAGTGTGCTTGCGCGGCGTCATGAATGTGCCCGCCGTCAACAGGACTGAAGGCCGTTGAGACGGAAAAGGCAGTGAAGGCCTCGTGGAGGACCAGCTGGCCCAAACTCAGGAGTCCGATCATGACCGGCGCGTTGATCTTTATTTTCGACAGGATCATCACAGGCGCCAGCATCAGGGCAACGAGTCCGGCGATGATGGCCGGCTGCGGCAGGAAACCTCCTGCCAGCACGTGGGCCCCGGCGGCCAGAGTAAACATGGCGGCGGTAAAAGCAACGGTGCGAGGGAAACGGAAGGGCGCACTCATGCCATTCGCCACCCTTTCATCCGGTACTGCCACCTTCTACTGTAGAGAAACCCGGGCACTGCCGGGTAATCACTAGGCACCTGATGAAGCCCTAGCTGAGGCCAAAGACCCGGATCATCCGCCGCTACGGACATGGTGGCATGCCTGGCATTGCAGTGGCAGCGTGCCTAGCCCGGGACTTCCCGGCTTAGGCTACTTTTTGCTCGGTGAGCCATTGGCGGTAGGTCGAGGCGAGGTCGTCGTTGCGGATGCGTCCGCGTTCCAGGCGCGAAAGGATGGATACCCATTGGCCAAGTTCGCCGGCTACGGTCGTGATAGTCATGCCGAGTTCGGTCCGCATCCGGCGGAGGTCGGAGTTGTCTGGTGCCGGCTGGGGGTTGGTGATCTGGCGGTAGATTTCTCTGGCTGCGTAGCGTTTGAGGCAGCGCATGATTTCGCGTTTGCTCTTGCCCTCGGAGGTACGTTTGGCCACGTATTCCTTGGTCCGTTGGCACGAGCCCATGCGGACCAGGACCACCTGGTGCAAGGCGTTATTGGCGCTGCGGTCGCCGCCTCTACTGAGCCGGTGGCGGGTTGTTTTGCCGGATGAGGCTGGTACCGGGGCGACGCCTACAAGCGAAGCGAACTGGGCTTCGTTCCCCAGACGGTCCGGGTTGTCACCGAAGGTGGTTAATAGCTGGCTGGCTACTTCGGTCCCGACTCCTGGGAGATCACAGAGCATCGGAGCATAGCTGTCGAGGATTGCCTTGAGCGCCGCGTCAGCAGCGTCGATTTCTGCTCCCAGTGCTTGGCAGCGTGCTGCCAACGCCTTGAGCGTCGTAAGGATCACGTACTCGGGGTCCGCCAGGTGTCCTGAAGGTCTCGTCCGCTGCAGGGCGGGGATCAGCGCTGAGGCGGCCATTGCCCGGTATTTCGCCCGGATCTTGTCCGGTGCCGAAACGAGGAGCGCTTTGATCTGGTTGATGGCCGCGGTTCGGGCCTTGACCGCTGATGCGCGCCCGGCACGTACGATCCGCAGGCATTCAACGGGCCCGTCCTTGGCCTTCGGGATCGCCTTCGTCCGTCCCTCGAGCACGGACTTGGCGGCCTGGTAGGCATCCAAAGGGTCGGATTTTCCGTTGAGTCGGCGGGCGGCCCGGTTCGGGCGGTTTACCTCCAGAACGGTAAGCCCTTCACCGCGGAGGGTTCTGGCGAGCTCGGCGCCGTAGGAGCCTGTTCCTTCGACACCGACGGCGGTGACTGTCCCGTAGCTGGTGATGAAGTCGATGATTTTCCGGTATCCCGATCCCACGGCCAGGAATTCCTTGTCCGCGAGGGGTTTGCCGTGCTCGTTGATCACGGCGACGTGGTGCGTGTCGGCGTGGGTGTCGATACCTGCGATGACTTTTGTTGGTTCGCTTGCCACGATGGAAATTTGCCCCTCAGTCGCGTCGAATGCTGATCGATCGGGCGCGGGCCAGGTGGGCAGACAAAACGGTAACGGGACTGGTCGCATCAGGCTCCTGACTTGTTCCATTGGTGGTGGGATGCTGCGGGATCTGCAGTCTTGTAGCGTCCAGGGTGTCAGCCGGCACAGGTCCGCAAGCTCCTTGCCGCCCGTTGCGAACGGGTTGGCTCACTGATAGCGTGCCGCGCCGCTGACACCCGCCCGGGGCGTGGCTCGACAGAGGCATGCAAACACTTCAAGTCAGGGTGCCCGCCACGGGTGATCCATCACCGACGTCGGCGAAAGGAACCCGGACATGATCGTTATCGGCATCGACCCTCATAAATCCTCCATTACCGCCTCAGCCATCGATCCCACGGGTTGTCAGCTCGCGGTGCGGCGTTTCGTGGTCAACGCAGGCACGGCCAAGCAACTGCTGGGATGGGCCGCGCAATGGTCCGAACGCAGATTCGCTATCGAGGGCGCCAACGGTCTCGGCCGCCGAATTGCCCAGATCCTGGTGGCCGGCGGCGAATCCGTGGTCGATGTCCCCTCGACACTGGCCATGAAGGTCAGGGTACTTTCGACCGGCGGTGGCCGTAAGAGCGACCCGGCAGATGCGTTCGCCGTCGCTGTCACTGCACTCCGTCAGGAGCATCTGCGCCCAGTCGCTGCCGAAAACCAGAGCACAATTCTGCGCCTGCTGGCCGAACGCCGCGAAGACCTCGGCCACGAACGCGCCCGGCTGCTCAACCGCCTGCACCGGCTGCTGCGCGAGCTGATACCGGGAGGAGTTGAGCCCGGCCTTAGCGCCGAAAAGGCTGCCGCCGCGATGCGTACCATCCGGCCGGCAACAGCCACCGACGCGGTCAGACGCGAACTCGCCAGGGAATTGCTGGCCGATCTGCGACGCATCGACGCCGGCATCAAAAACAACGAAGCACAAACCCGCGACGCCCTGGCCGCGTCCGCCACGACACTGCAGGAAATCCCAGGAGTCGGGGTCGTCCTCGCGGCGAAACTCCTCGGCCATGTCGGGGACATCACCAGATTCCCCAGCGCCTCACACTTCGCCAGCTACACCGGAACAGCACCCCTGGACGCCTCCAGCGGCCAACAAAACCGCCACAGACTCAACACCGGAGGCAACCGGCAGCTCAATTCCGTGCTGCACACCATGGCCGTCTGCCAAAGCCGTGACCCCGGACCAGGCCGGGAGTACTACCTGAAGAAAACCGCCGAAGGAAAAACACCCCGCGAAGCCCGCAGGGCACTTAAACGACGCCTCTCCAATGTCCTCTACAGGCGGATCCTGCACGATCACCACCAAGCCCAAAAACTGGCTGCTTGACACACAGAGGCGCTATGAGGTCATGTCCGCCTGGCTCGACACCCCTTTAACGGACCTTGAGCCGGCGGACAGATCGTCGGGAAGACAGTTCCGCCTGGTACGTCAGTTTTTGGCTGGGTCACGCTGGCTCAAGGACTGTTCCAGTATTACCGTTTTTGGCTGCTGTCCTTCGGATTGTACGTGCCCGTTCCGGCGCCTCTAGCCCCTCCGTTCCTCCGGGGCCTGCGCCCCGGAAAGTCTTCTCCGGCGCTCCTTCGTCGCTTATTTCCTCCGAAGATTTCCCGGGTCTTGCCCTGCGGGTAGACGGGCCTGCACGTGCACAGCTCCGCAAGCTTCGCCAGCAGCCAAAAACAACGGGGAGAGGGGAGCTGGCCGGTCACCTGAGCCGCCCCACCCACCCAACTTCTCGGCAAGAAGGAGCAACACCAATGAATGCAGCACCCACGCTTGAAATGCTCGACCCGGCAACCCTGACCGTGGACATCAACGTCCGCAAGGACGCCGCCCTGACCACTGACTTCGTCGCCAGCGTTAAGGAACACGGCGTGATGGAACCCGTGATCGCCCACCGCAAGGACGACGGAACCGTGCACGTCCTGATGGGCCAGCGCCGCACCCGCGCCGCCGTCGAAGCCGCCCGGCCCCTGATTCCGGTCATGATCATCGACAGCCCAGAGGAAGCAGAACGCATCGTGACGCAGGTAGTGGAGAACATCCAGCGCGCCGGACTCACCGCAGCCGACGAGGCCGACGCCTACCACCAGCTGTCCCTGATTGGCGTCTCCGCCGCCGCGATCGCCAAGAAGACCGGGCGGACCAAGTCCACCGTCGAGAGTGCCCTCAAAGCCAAGTCCACCGAGACCGGAGCCGCCGCCCTGGGCAAGGGGTACACCATCGAAGAAGCCCTGATTCTGGCCGAATTTGAGGCGGACGAGGACGCGACGGCCGAACTGGAATCGGTCATCATGGACGAACCCGACATGCTCCTGCACGTCACCCAGCAGCTGCGCGACAAGCGCGACCGCGCCGCCGCGCTGGCCGGACTCACCGCAGAGCTGGAAGCCGCCGGAATCATCGTGGTTCCCGAGTGCGGGTACGGGGAGGACAGCGAAACGCTCCGCGTCACGTCCCTGAAAAGGGCAGATGGGGAACCGGCCACCGACGAGGACGGCAACGCCGTCTACATCGAGACCGGCTACCGCGGCGAGCACTCCGCCGTTCCCGTCGTGACCGGCTGGAAAGACCTCGGTTTCACGCTCCGCTACTACGGCGGCTACGGCTCCTCTTCGGCCCCCAAAGGCCCCATGACCGAGGAACAGAAGGCCGAACGGAAGACCCTGATCGAGAACAACAAGCTGATGCAGTCCGCTACAACCGTCCGCCGCGAATGGGTCAAAAACCTGCTGGCAAAGAAGCAGGCCCCCAAGGGCTGGCAGTACTTCACCGCACACGCGATCACCCACCACCCAGAAACCGCCAGCGGCTACGAGGGCAAGGTGGCCGCCGAAATGGCCGGAGTGAAGATTGAAGAATCCAACCAGTGGGCGTGGAACCCGCTGCGGGACCATGTCGCCAAAACGACCGCCCGCCCGGAGTTCGCACTGATTGCCCTGATCTGCGCCGGGTACGAAAAGACCATCCAGAAAGACTCGTGGCGCTCACCGAGCCAAACCCACCGGGACTACCTGAACCAACTGGTCCTTTGGGGATACACCGCCTCCGAGACCGAGCAGATCATCATCGACAGCGGCGACAAGACCGAGACAGCCGGATAAACCACGGCTTCTGTGCCGGGCGGCGGATCCCAAACCCCGCCCGGCACAGGCCCCACCCCAATCGCCGCAGGAAGGCCAGGAACCTTCCAGAAGTCGGGCGGTCCGCCGCCCGGGGCGAACCACAGCAGCCACTCACCAGCGACGGACCGCCGATTAACGCACCCCACGACCACGCCCACCAGGTGCCGCGCCCCCAGGGAACAACGACGCTCCCACCAACTCCAGTACCCGAAGAAGAACATTCAGCTACGCTGAACCCATAAGTTTCCTTTGCCGAGGAGAACGCAGAATGGCCGGCCTAACCGCCGGCCATTCTTGTATCTCCAGACAAACCGCAACGCAAAAGCGTCACTCGGCAATCAGCCCGGGACGTTCCGCGGATCGTTGCCGTAGCTGTTCTTCTCAGCGATCTGGCCGTCCTGGTTCTTGATGACGTGCTCCACCTTGTCAGCCCGGGCCGCTTCCCGGCCCGCAGCCACCGCTTCTTCCTTGGTGCCGTAACCGGCGCCAAACGCGCGGTCAGCACCCTCACGCTTGTTCTTCCACTGGCCGTCTTCGTAATACGTCTCGATATCGCCCTGAGCCACTGCATACTCCCTCTGCCGTTCGGATAATGGCACCCGCTGCGCAAGTGCGGATAGCGAAAAACCCCGCAAAACGTTCGTCGTGCGGGGCCTTCCTGGCAGCCGCTCCGCCTGATGGGGGACAGGCGGAGAAGCTGACACCAAACTAATAGAAAGCATGCTTAGTTTTCAAGGCGTGGCTGGTTTCGGTCGCCCGCCCCGCCGGGGCCGGCCTTCCCGCCATCCCGGCAACTCCGCGTCCAGCAGCGCCCGCCTGACGGGGGTTAATGTGCCTTGACGGGAGGTGATTCTTTGGCCGTGGAGCCACACCCCAAGCACCCGCTCCTGCTCGGTGCCGGCCTTCTTGTGCAGAGGCCAGTCATTGCCCTCGGCCCGGTAGGCGGTGAGTTCGGCCAGGCGCCGATTCCACAGGTCTTCACGGTGTTCCTTTTGCCGGCGCGGCGCGTCCCAGCCGGGAATTTCGGCAAGTCGGTCTTTGACAGTGGGGGAGAGGGTGCCATTCGCGGAGTCCTGACGTTTGCGCCCGAGCCAGCTGCTAAGGGCCCGCTCCCGTGCGGACTTCGCCCGGGAGCTGGGCAGCCGGCGCTCCGCCCGGTACAGGGCAATAACGTCCTCGAGGTTTTTCAGGCTGCGGCCGTCCATCCTGACCGGACGGGGCGATGCCGCCCGGCGATGCTCGGCCCGGATCGACGGGTCTTCGTTCGCTGCTATGTGCAGGTGGTACCGGACCGTGGATCCCGCGGCATCCGATAGCGAGGCGATCCTGGACGCGGGCAGACCCCTCCGATACATCTGCACCCACTCCGGATTCGGTGCAGCACGCCGCGCACCACCCATACGCCAACCCCCCCACATTCCGCACCAGCCAACCAATCCTTGGACAGTACCTCACGGCAGGCTACCCACTGCCGGGCATCCTGCCCGGCCGGGAACTTTTCCCATGGTCCACCACCGACACCACCGGCACACCCATGCCAGGACAGACACTTCTTTCAGCCGGGACGACACCTCTTCACATCGGCAATGACTCAAGGACCCTCACGTCACCACAGCCGGCACAAACCTTCTACGACGCACGGGGGCTTCCGCCGGGGGAACCTGCGGGGATGACCACAGTCGCCGGCGGAGTTACCCGCCTTCCATCCGGGGTTCAGATGCGGGGTCACCTGCACTCATTCTGGAGGACGATGTAACCCGAAAAATCCCTAAAATACGCGGAAATACCTCTATTCATTCAGTTGAATGATTGCTAGAATTGAGGTAGCAAGTCAGCCAGACGAACGATACTCATGTGATACGAAACCAGGTACTGAAAATGACTGCAACACCGACCGCTTACACGGTCTACACCAAGCCCGACTGCCCCAACTGCGAGAAGACGAAGGACTACTTCGACTCCAAGGGCATCACTTACACGGCCGTTGACATCACGGAAGTTCCGGCAGCGCTTGAGTACATCACAGTCGAACTCGGCTACTCCCAGGCGCCGGTCGTCGTGAACAACGCCGATGACCAGGACCACTGGTCGGGCCTCCGCCGCGACAAGCTCGTCCAGGCAGCCATGAGTCACAAGGCGGCGTGAGGACGATGGCCGCCCTGCGCCCGGTCGTCGGGTACAAGCTGAGCCCGCGGATCCCGTTGGAGGTGGACCTGTTCCGGCAGGTTAACCCCAGCGGCCGGATTCCCTCCGATGTTGTGGACCCCTACGTTGTAGAACCCGCCATTGTGGAACCCCTCGCGGAGGGCCTGTACGACGGTTACTCCGTCCCGGACAGGGGAGGGGATGATCGGTACCTTCAGACGATCACCCGCGCGCCGCTCGGGGACGGCGGTCTTTGGGACGCGCACACTGCGAACCAGTACCAGCCCAACGACCTCACTCACGACGAACCGGGTGGGGCCGAACTTCAGAATGAACCGACAACACCCATCGAGAACATCACCAGCGCACGAGGAAAAGGAACCATCATGGCCGGCGAAACCACGATTACTGTTATTGGAAACCTGACATCGGACCCGGAGTTGCGGTTCACCCCGAGTGGGTCGGCCGTCGCGAATTTCACCATCGCATCCACGCCCAGGACGTTCGACCGTCAGTCCAACGAGTGGAAGGACGGGGAGACGCTGTTTCTCCGGGCCAGTGTGTGGCGGGAAGCGGCTGAGAACGTGGCTGAGTCCCTGACCAAGGGCATGCGCGTGATCGTCACGGGCCGGCTGAAGTCCCGTTCCTACGAAACGAAGGAAGGCGAGAAGCGCACCGTGATCGAGCTCGAAGTGGACGAGATCGGCCCGTCCCTTCGGTACGCGAATGCCAAGGTCAACCGCACCCAGCGCAGCGGCGGCCAGGGCGGTCAGGCCGGTGGCGGTTTCGGGAACCAGGGGAACGGTGCCGGGGAGGCCAGTCGGCGCCCCAGGATGACCCCTGGGCAGTGCCGGCGAACAGCAACGCCGCCGGTGGTTGGGGCAACGGGCCGGACGCTGAACCCCCTTTCTAGGCAGTACACCTGTCGGGGTCAGCAGATACGCTGGCCCTGGCAGGCACCGCACCATCAAAACCATGAGTAGAGGGACAGACGACGATGACGCATGCAGATGACCTCCGTGCCTGGGCGCGCGGCATGTACACCACCGAGGCGGCAACGGAGCTGCTGCTGAAGGCGTTCGGCGGCCGCTTCGCAGCGCCGGGCAATCCTTGGGTCCATGCAGCCCGCACTTCCGAGGAGGGGTACCAGGAGAACGCGTGGATCGACTTCGCGTCCATCCCCGACGAGGCCGGCGCACTCTCTGGCGGGGAACGCCGCTTCCTCATGCTGGCCGCGTCCCTTGCCGAGGATGTTCCCGTGGTTCTGGGTGACCTCGTGTCAGGACTGGACAGGGAGAACCTGGACCTGGTCCTGGCCGCTATCGCCCACGCCGGCGGCAGCCACCAGCACTCCGATATCCGCTTCAACGAGGACGGCTCGATGACGCGCGGAAAGGGCTACCTGGATAGCCTGCACCCGTGGCCGCGTGCGTTGCGTGCCGTCTAACCAGGGACGTTGCTGATGGCGAAGCCGAAGCGGGTTCCGGCGTTCACGCCGTACTACACCGAGGACCAGGCCGGGCAGGTCCGGGCGGCGTTCAAGGCGGCCGGCATGCAGGAAGGCGACGCCAGTGTGTCGGACCTGATCGTCCGGGCGACGATGCGTGAAGTGAAACGTCTGCAGCGCAAGTACAACGGCGGTAAGCCGTGGCCTCCCGTGCCGGCCGGCGAGCTGCGGCGCGGGCAGCGGACGATGGATGAGATGCGGCACCGAAACGAGGATGCGTAAGCGTGGCTAAGAGGACCGAGGATGTAAGCAGGAGCGGCGGCCCGGTGGCTAGCCCGTTCCCGCGGATGTTGACCCTGGACCAGGTTGAGGAGGTCCTGAATCTTGGTAAGCCGTTGGTCTACGCGCTGGTTCGGAGTGGAGAGTTGAGGGCGGCGCAGTTTGGCGGCCGGGGTTATCTTGCTCAGTCACGTGGGTCGATGCCATTTCTGCCCGGAGCTCACGGCCAGAGGGCCTGATTCCGGTGATTGATTTCTGTGCGGTTCGTGAGGATCGTAGGCCCCGGTTGGGTAGTCTTTGGGGCGTGATGTGCTGTGGCTGAGAAGCGGTTTCTGGCGTTGGCTGATGTTTCGGAGATTCTGAATATCTCCTCAGCCCAGGCGTATGCCCTGGTCCGGT
The DNA here is from genome assembly GCF_054888995.1 of Arthrobacter sp. MMS24-T111. NCBI lineage: Bacteria > Bacillati > Actinomycetota > Actinomycetes > Micrococcales > Micrococcaceae > Arthrobacter > Arthrobacter sp. MMS24-T111. Next base: position 265,959 of record NZ_JBTZRO010000002.1, read on the forward strand.
CAGGCGAGTTGCCTGCGATTCAGGTTGGGGGCCGGGGGCAGTGGCGGGTTGAGTCGCGCCTTTTAGAGGAATACATTTCCCGGGGTTATGAGAAGACCGCCGAGTATGTCCGTGCGCAGTCTGCTGAGGGCCGGCCCGTGTCGGACGGTGTCTAGCGCTTTTCAGGCATTCGGGCCTCGAGCTTCGTGACGGGCGCCGTGTCGTTACGTTGTTTCATCATGGTCCTGTTGATGGATTGCGCGGCGCGCAGCTGGTCGTTTAGGTCTTCGACCTGGGCCTCGAGTAGCGAGTTGGCGGTGCGGACCTGTTCAGTGCTTTTGCGTTCTGTGCTGAGTTGGGTTTCCAGTTCGCTGATGTAGCTGGCCATCTGTTCCGGGGTTCTTCCGGCCAGGGCTTCGGCGAGGTTGGTGTTCACTGCGCGTTTGTAGTGATCGCGTTGGCGGGTGACGGTGGCGAGTCGTTCCTGGAGCCGCAGGAGTTCGGTCACGGCGCCTTTGGGTGTCATCCCGGCCTGTTCATGGCCCTGTGCCCAGGTCGCGCGCTGCTGCGCCGCTGCGCGGGTGACCGCGGTTTTCAGTTCCGGGGTGTTATAGATCAGCCAGCGGCTGACGCCGGCTGCCCGTGCGACTGAGGAGACGGTGAGCAGCTCGGGGCCGTTGATGTGCCGGGTTATTGCTCTCCGGACGAGGGCTTGTTTGGTTTTGCTTTCCTTCTTCTTGGCCGTGATAAGCGCGGCGATGGCTGCCTGTCGTTTTTCGCTCACGTGCGGTCCGTGGTTCGGACGGGTGTCAGTGGCAACATCCGGCGTTCTCCGGCGGCTTCAAGGTGAGGCGCTGCGGGAGGGATTTGCTGCAGGAGCGTGACGGCGTCATCGATGGCGGCCTTGTCCTCGGGGGTCAGCCTGGATTTTTCTTTCAGCAGCGCGGTGCGCATTCGTTTGTAGGAGCTGATCTCTTCCTTGAGTGACTGGTGGATCCATGGTTCGGCGATGTCGCCGGCCGCTGCCAGATCTGCTGTGAGGGCGACGATGTGGGCGTCGATCTGGGGTAGATGGGAGAGGTTGGCCCGGTAGTACTGGCATCCGCCGCATTTGTTGCGGACGGGGCAGGATTGTCCGGCTGCTTTGACGTTGCTGGGCTCGGTGCAGAGGCCCAGTGGCGTCGCTACGGATTCCCGGACATAGGCTGCATAGTCTTTGGGTCCGTGGAGCAGCCCCCGGCGGTCGATCGTGGTGCTGTTGACGATCTCGATGGCCTGACGCTGTCGTTCCCTAGTGATTTTGATGTATCCGGTGGAAGTCGTGAAGCTCTTGTGATTCATCAGCTCCTGAATGACATCCGGCGGCGTGCTGTTGTCGCTGAGCCGTTGGGCGTAGGTATGGCGCCAGTTATAGAGCCCCATCCGGGACCTGCTGAGGAAGTCGGCGGGTTTCGCGGGGTCGTCGCGGACGTCTGGCAGCTTCCGGATCCGGTCGATCCAGCGCCAGTAGTTGGTGTGAAAGCCAGTGGGTGTGATGTGGGTCCGTGACTGGGGGCCGTAGGGCCGTGGCGAGGGAAACAGGTAGCCGGCGGCGTCGGGGTGGATGCCCTCGACGGTGCCAAGCGCGTCCTGCCAGGTCTGGATGACGCGGGCGGTGGAGCGGTGGATGGGAAGTTCCAGCCCGTACTCGCCGGTTTTGTGGCTGTTGTAGATGATGTAAGGCTGGCCGTCGCCGGTTTCCCGGAGGGTGTCGCGGGGCAGGGAGTAGATTTCCGTGGGCCGCCGGCCGAGGTCCCGCAGCAACTGGTAAATGGTCTGAAGCATCAGGTTGTGGAGGGCCCTAGTACGACCGACCGGATTGGCGAAAGCCTCGTCCACGGCGAGCAGTACCAGGTTCGCATCGAGAATCCTGATGATGTGTTCCGGGATTGCCTTTCCGGGGTTCCTGGCGCGCGCCGAGGTTGGGAGGGAATCGGCCGTGATGAACATGAACTTGGGGCTGACCCGGGCCAGGCTTTCAAGGTCCCCGCCATTGCGGAGGATCCGCTGGAAGAGCTTGAAGTAGGCGTATTTCACGGAGTCCGTGCGGGGTTCGCCGTCGGTGTCGGTGAGGTGGCGGTAGGCGTCCACGACTGCGTTCGCGTCTGTTCGGGTCAGGAGCTCGGCCGGGTTCCGTGGGGGCGGCGTGCCAGGGCGTCCGAAACGACTTGGATGGTGCGGATGACATCCCGGACCTGGTCGGCGGCGAGATCGAAGTGCCGGGAGTAGTCCTTTGCGGCCTCGCGCAGCCAGTCGACACCGATGGGTCGGAAATCCAGAGTGCCTTTGGAACAAAGCGTGTCGGTAGTCCGGTCTATGCGAAGACCAATGACGGCGGAATCCCAGACGTCCTCTGATCGCATGTCCCGGCCGGAGTGGCAGTATCGCCAACGGGCCGTGAGCAGGCCGGCGTGCCGGAGGAACCCGATAACGCTCGCATCGCGGCGAGTCCGGGCCTCTTCTGTATCCAGCAGCCGGTGGATGGACCGGGCACGGGTTTCCATGGCGGTCCGGACGATCCGGCGCATCATGACCGGCAGGATCCGGAATGCCTTGCGGTCTCGTTCCTGGAGGACGAGCAGCAGTTCGGTCCGAAGGATCGGTGGCAGATCGATGAAGGAGAAGATATGGCGGTGGTAGTGGCGGTTAAGGGGGCGTTCGACCGCGGTGAAGGTCTCGAGGTCGACGCCGAGCTTGGTGAGTCTTCGGTACATGCTGTGGTGCCAGAGGCAGAGCCGCGTCGCGCGCTGGTTCGATTCTTCCCTGCAGCCCGGGGACGCGCAGGGCTTGCCGGCCCGATACATGATGGTGTCGGTCGCGGCGAACTCCTCAATGCTGACCCGGGGACGCCCGTTGTTGAAACTGCGGTGCCAGCGGCCGTAGTGCAAGTGGCAGAGCCCCCTGATCATGCCCATGGCCTTGCAGCTGCGCCCGGCTGAGCCGACGATGCAGCGCGGAGCGTCGGGCTCCGGGGACCAGCGCCTTGCGGGGACCGGTTCGGCATCCGGCTCTCCATCGGTGCAGGAACGGCAGAGGCGCCCAGTGACGGTCGCAACCCGGGGGCACCCGGGCGTCGGACAGGGGTAGATTCCAGTCAAAGGATTTTCGGCGTCTGCCGCGAAAAGCCACAGCCTGTGGTCCCATTCGCCGGGCCGCCATCGGGGCTCGAGCATAGATTCCAGAAAGGCCAGATAGGAGCCGGTCCCGGGGACCGGCGATTCACGGCGGAGGAATTCGGCGGACGCTGTCACTGCGCTGCATCCTTGCCGGGCAGTGTTTCTTCCACTGCGCTGCGGAGATCCTCCTGCGCGGGGTGCAGATAGATCGACGTTGACGCCAACGACCTGTGGCCCAGCAGTCCCATGATGACGTCGGGGTCGACCTTGGCTCGTGCCCAGCCGGTCGCTGCAGTATGCCTGAACTGATGTTCCCGGACCGGCAACCCCGTGCTCTTCCCAACGACCGCAAGCATGCGGTGCAGCCCCGGGTATCCCAGAGCGGCCGGGTTCTTGGCCGTCATGGACAGGAACAATGCGTTCGGCTGATTGCCTCCCAGGGATGCGTATCTTTGGGCCATGTAGGCGGCGTGGACTTCGCAAACATCGGCAGCCACGGGGACGTTCCGCTCATACGGTGACTTGGCCCAGGCCCCGTTCGGGTTGCAGCGCCTTTCAACATGGAGGTGTGGCCCTGGAATCGTGCAGCCCAGGTGGCCGGAGTCGGGCAGCATGTGCATGTCCTCCAGCCGCAGGCCTAATACTTCGCCGGCCCGCAGCCCGCAACGCAGCATCAGCAACACCAGGAGCCTGTCCCGCGGCCTCTCGACCGCCTCCAGGACACGGCTGACCTGTGACGGGGTCAGGACCACGGGCCGCCGTTTGATCTCCCGGGCCTTCACCAGCCTGGCTGGCGCCGTCTTCCATTGCCCCTCAGGACCAAGGGAAGCAACGGCGTGACGGCCGCCCTCCACCGTCGCCCGCAGCTGGTCAGTCCCGAAGCCGCGGGCAACGGCGTATCGCAAGAACACCATCACGGCCGTCACATGAGCATTGACCGTCTTCCCCGACAACCCGTCCCCACTCTTATCACGCAACCCTTCAAGACTGGCCTTGTATGCGGCGAGCTGGTGGAAGCGAAGCCCTTCCCACGGAGTCCCCGTTTCAGCGCACCAAGAGAGAAACCTCGCCAGCCTCAGCTGATACGCCTTTTGGGTATTGATGGCACGGCCCGAGTGCGCCAACCACAACGCGTAACCCCGGCATTCCTCGCTCAGGACGAACCGGTCATCCACCACAGCCCAAACGATCTCGTCCTTCTCGACCGTCACTTCCACCGCTTGAAAAATCCGCACAATCGGAAGCTATCGAGGACGAATCAAGGCAAACAACAGCCAACACCCAACTAGAGGATTAACTGTCACCAAACAGTCAGGATGCAAAGAGTGGAACGCCGTGCGAATGGTGGGTCGGGCGACGGTGGGGCCATTTTTATTCACCCGAGCGGCACCGGTACTGGCTTGAACCGCACCGGCCCGCCGCATTCGGGACCGTCAGGGTGCTCCCCGGTCGGCTCTGACTCTATCGGCAGCACGCGCGCAACACGGACACCTGAAGAGCCCGCCGCGTCCACAAGGACAGAGGTGACACTGACGGACGGTATCAGGTAAGGCGCAGACTGGGGCACCAGCCACCTGCCGTCAGGGTCCCTGGTTACGGAGGCCGGAGTGCAGCCCTCACCGAAACATGCCGCGACTGACGTCGGCTCGTGTGCAAACACCAACTCCACGTCGCCCGTGTAGGCGTACCCGACCGCGGGGCAGATGGTGCTGACACCCCCGCGGACAAATACAACCAGGGCCAAGACAACGGCCAGCACCCCAAACACGATCAGAAGTAGCCCCCGGAGCTTCATTCCGTGAGCCTAACCCGGATGCTCGGATTCCGAACCTGAATCCCCAAAGTTTCTGACGCACGCTGCCGAGTCGGGCTGCAATAAGTTGGTGGCTCATTGCGTCCACCTGACCCACGACAGCCCAGGCGCAGAATGCACGTTGAGGGATCCTTCAGCGTGCTGCGTGCCATCGTCGAATCCAAGTTCGGCTCAGCGATCGATGACATCTGGGTGGTGTAATTCAGTCATCGGAAGCGACTATGACGTGAAGCGTGCGGAGAGTCCGATCAATCACGATGTACTCGTAGAAACCCAGGCTGCCGGTGACGAAGCCGTAGTCATGTTCGGCTTCCGGTGGGGGATTCCGTAGTTTCAGTACAGTGCCTGAGCCCAAGACTGAATAGATGGTTTCCAGCCGTTGAATGGCATCGGCGGGTTGGGAGTATCCCGGGTCCGTCCAGTCTTGGTCCTTTGCCCAGGCGTCGATCTCGGCTTTCGCCGCTTCGGCCGTCGATGCCTGGAACAGACCTGGGTGGATGGCATCAATCCTCCACCGCCCGTGGATTCCCCATGGGCGGACTTCCGCCGCCGAGGGAAATGGAGAAGCATAGTCGTGCTGGTAGCCGGGGCTCTCGATTAAGCGCTCCAGAATGGCTTGGTCGTCCTGGGCCGGGTCAATGAGGAAATGCGTCAACTGGACCCACATAGAGGTACCGGAATCGAGATGGACTGTGTCATCTCCGACAAAGGGCAATGTCATGGCTCAAATGTATTTAGGTTCACTCACTGGGCCAACGTCGGCGCGCGCGCAAGTAACGATGTCCTACTCAGCAGACGTGGCCACGTTGCCGCCGATCCGCGGGGCGGAAGCTGTGAGAACGAACTGCGCTACCCGCCCGTTAGCCGGTCGATCATCGTGCCGCGGAAGCCAGCCGCCGCGTTCCGCGCCGGTTGCTGGCCTGGGCAATGTACGTAAGACCCGGACGATGAAATGCACGGTGATGGGGGGATTACTGCAACCATGCTTGTTTGACTGGAATGAAGATCGGTTATGCCCGGGTCTCCGCGAACGACTAGGACCTGACCGCCCAACGAAACGCTCTCCTTGCCCTTGGTGTTGAAGAGAACCAGATCTTCGTCGATCACGGACTGACGGGAGCGATCCGGGTGCGCCCTGGGCCCCGTGGAGCGATGGCGGCACGCCGGCGATACGCTTGTCGTGACCAAGCTGGACCGTTTACAAGCTAGCCTCACACCCAACCCAAAAAGTGTTAGGAACGAGCCGCAGGGTCCCTGTAACAAACAATGCCTACACGTGAGAAGAGTCAAGATAACCGCGGCGTGTGGCGGGTCCGGGAGGATGACCTGGCGGCGTACATTGATGCCGCCTATGAGAAGACAGCGGAGCGCATCGCCTCCGGCCAGGTTCCCGATACGGAGGCTGCCGCGGAGGACTGATCCGCGAACGATGAGAACGGTGAAGGCCGGCATCCCTGACGGGTTGCCGGCCTTCTGTTCGTTTCCGGTCAGGTCGCCCTTGTTGTGAACCCTAGTGCTGCGGCTGGTTCACGCGGGCCTGCGGAAGGCGGTGGTGATGAGCGCCGCCCTGCAGCTTGTGGTTGTCACCGCCCTGTACCGGCCCGGGAAGCCCCCTGCGCCTTAGCAGCCAGCCCGCTGGGAGCGGTTCCGATTGCGCCCAGGAATGACCCGGGACGTAGTCCTGTGTCGTCCCTGCTGAAGAAAACCCGAGCGCTCTTTTGGTGCGTCGGCAGCGGAGGGATTGGACCATGGGGAAGGCTGCCGCTGGTGCGTTTCGTCTTTCGAGGCTGTGCACAGTCGCCGGCCACCAGAGGCGAGGTTCGTGGGTGTGGTGACCTGGCGTTTGTGTGCAGCCGGTTAGGTGGGTCCCGTCGTGCACTTGGGTGCGGGAAAAGCCCGAAGGGTTTTAGCTTTTGCCGTGCCCATGTGCGCGAGGGGCTAGTTCGCCTGTGAGCCGTGTGAGTCTGACGTGCCGGGGTTCTCTACTGGCTTGGCCTGGGCTTTGCGTCGGCGCCCTGCGGCGGCGGGTTCGAGGCCGAGTTTCTTCAGTTCGTCAGGGCTCCAGCCGTCGCGGGTTGCCTTGACGTAGGCGCGCTTGTCGTCGCGTTCTGCGGCGGTGAGCTGCTCTTTGAGGTCGGTGACGCGCTGGCGTGCCTGGACGAGTTCTTCCACGGACTTGATGCGTGAGTTCAGGAGTGCGCGGGCTTGGTTTTTGGTGGCTTCGATGTTGATAGCGGCCATGCTGGATCTGTTCCTTTTCGGGTGGTGGTCAGCGGTCGAAGGCGGGGCCGGCGGAGACGCCGGCGCCAGTCTTTGAGGGTGTCGCCGCCACGGCATGGGCGGCACTCGTGAGGGCTTCGGTGGCGTGGCGTGGGAAGGAGAGCTGAGCGGTTTTCACCGCATGCTGGTCTTGGGGCGCGAGTGGTTCGGGCGTGCCTGCCCGGTTGTATTCGGCGAGGACTTCCGGGATGGAGGTGCGCTGGTAGGCGCGCAGCAGGTCTTCCGCGGCGGGGATCTCCTGGGCGACCAGGTGGGAGATGTCGTCGAGGTGGGGTTGGAGTGCCGGTGGGAGAACGTCGCGGACTGAGTCGACGACCGCCGGGAGAATGGCTTCTTGGTCGGGCGTCAGCGCCCTGGGTTCGATGTGGCGCAGATAGGTCTCAGGTTCCGGCGCGTACTCCTTGAAGAGGGGGCCGGGCTGTTGGGTTTCGGGACGCTCGGGCAGGGGAGTTGGCAGGATAACCCACGCTGTTAGGCGTTCGGCGCCGAGCCAAATGTGGGCACTTGATCCGGTGGCGTCCTTGAGGTGCACGTTAGCGACCTTGTCGATGCAGCTCTGGATTGTCACGGCCGGGGCGTCGGCCCAGTCGTCATCCCATTCGTTGCCGCTCTCATGATGTTTTCCGATCAACACCTGGTCGGTTGCTGCTTTGAGGAGATGCTGGCGTGGGGCCGGCGGATCGACCGGCAGGTCGATCGTAATTCTCCCGCCCCAGATGGCCGCGGCTTCGGGCTCGTAGGTCAGGCTGCCTGATCGCAGCCGGTCGGTGGACGTTTCGATTGGACGCATTATCTCCCCCTGAGAAAGCGTGTCGTGGCGTACCTCCACCCTAGCCCGAAGGCTGCATCCATTACGGCGCAACACGCCGCCGACCCCGCGACATTTTGGAGCAGAGCAAGCTATATGTTTACACGGGTGTAAACGGGCGTGTCCTGCACGTCTCCTGCGTCGGCGTTTGGCACACTGGCTTGTGGGTCCCCGGGTTTCGGGGTCGCTGCGCTGGGCTTTTGACTGCGGGAACCGAGGGATTGGGGGAGTGCGTGTCTGAGAAGGATGTGCCGCGCTCCCAGCTTTCCCGGCGGCGGCGGGCGAATTCCCCTGCGGGGACGAAGAAGCGCCGCGATGTGTGGGTGACGGCGGAGGAAGAGGCAGCGCTGATCGCGAAGGCTGCCCGGCATAAAGTCACCGTCCCGAACCTGCTGGTCAGCGCTGCGTTGTCGGAAGGCTCGGAGACCCCGACGGAGCGGCGGGCGGCTATTGCTGAACTGATGTCAATCCACACGCTGCTGGCCCGGGTGTCGAACAACGTGAACCAGATCGCCCGACACGCAAACGCCGGCGACGAGTTCCCTCAGGATGCAAAGGCTGCTCTGGCGTATGTGCGTGAAGTGGCGATGCGGATCGACCGCACCATTGAGGGGTTGATGTAGGGATGATTCCGAACATCACCCGCGGCTCGAGGATGGCCGGCCTGATGGTGTACCTGGTCTCGACGGACACGGACAAGACGAAGAACGCGCACACCGACCCGCACCTCGTCGCCGGGGACGCGGCGATCATGGCTTGGTACGACGACGGTGTCCTGGACAAGGATGATGCGGCGGCGATCGCGAAACATCTGGACCAGCCCCGGAAGGCGTTCGGGGTCGAGGTGCTGCAGAAGGATTTCCGCTGGGACCCGGTGACGAAGGAACGGGTTCCGAACGGGCACAAGCAGGCCGATGTGTGGCATTGCTCGCTGAGTCTGCGCGCCGAGGAAGGCGCCCTGACGGACCAGCAGTGGGGTGACATCGCGAACGACTTTGTTGACGCGATGGGCTTCACCGAAGCCAGTGGAAAGGCCCAGTGCCGGTGGGTCGCGATCAACCACGGAACGAGCGAGAACGGCAACCACCACATCCACATCGCCGTGTCCCTGGTCCGTGAAGACGGCACCAAAGCCTCCACCCACGGCGACTACGCCAAAGCCCAAAAGACCTGCCGCGCCCTGGAAACCAAGTACGGCCTGGAAGAGCTCTCCAGCGTCCACGCGACCCGCGGTTATGACCGGGCCGAGAAGGCCACCGCCGCACGGGACGACCGCGAAATGTACCGCGCCTCCCTGGCCCGGAAGGTTCGGGCCAGCGCCACCGCGTCGGGCAGCGAAGCGGAGTTCATCCGCCGCGCCAGAGACACCGGTCTGCTGGTCCGCCCCCGCTACGCGAAGAACACCACCGACGTCATCGTTGGCTACTCCGTCGCCGAACGCCCGCGACCGGGGGAGCGGCCGATCTGGTTCGGCGGCGGCACCCTCGCCACCGACCTCCGCCTCGGACAACTGCGCCAGGAATGGGCGGACACCCCGCAAGCGGCGACCGAGGCCGCGGCCGAATGGAACGCCGCAGCACGGAACAAACGCAAGGCCAACACCCACGGCCCGGAAAGAACTACACCGGACCCGCAGCTGTGGGTCGACTACACCCGCAACGTGACCGCCCTGGCAGACCAGCTCCGCAGCATCCCCCGGGACGATCACCCGACCTGGGCCAAAGCAGCCCACGACGTTTCCGGTGCCTTCGCCGCCTGGTCCTACCGGCTCGAACCAACCCCTGGCCCGCTGGCCGCAACGGCCGCTGAACTGTCCCGCACAGCCCAGCTCCGCAACCCCCGGCAGCACGGCAAACCCGTGGCACTTCCCTCCATTGCCGGTACCGCCATGTTGTTCATGGCAGCGTCCAGCAAGAACAAAACAGCGGCTCAGACGGCGCTCATGGTGCAGCTGATCAACACCGCGTTCGCCGTGTACGAGATGCACGCCCAGTCCGGCCGTACCCGCGAAGCCCAACGCATCCGGGCAGTAGTCGAGAACCAGCTCGCCCCGTTCACCGCAACCATGCCCAAGACCGTTCCCGTAGGAGCAGAACACCAGCCGGGGGAGGCGGCCGCGGTGCCGCCCAGGGCAGTTGATATTGCCCGCCGCGGCATGGCCCCGATCCGTCCCGGTTCGGTGGTCCCCACGACTCCCACCCCGGCCACACCAACTAAGACCTATCAACCCAACCGGGGCACCGGGCCGGGACTCGACCGATAAGAATCACACCACTAGTGCAAGGGGACACCATGAGTGAATCAGACGGCATCGACGACTTTCTCGACAACAGCATGCGGCAATCCCTGATGGTCGCCGCGCGGATCGCCGAGACGCTGGCACGCCGCCGGCAGGAAGCCCAGCTGCAGCAGGAAGACCACGACGCCCAGGCGGCGCACGAAACCCAGGCGCGCCTCGTAGCCGAACGCGGCTCAGCCCGTGCCGCCCTCGCACCTGTCCAGAAAGACGAGTGGTGGGACAATGCGCGGCCAGCCGACATCGCAACGGCGTACGCCGTCGCTGAAGGCTGGAAAGACCACGATCCCACCGCCCTTGAAGTCTCTACACGAATCCGTGAAGAAGTCCTCGCCCGGTACGGCATCGACACATACGACGTCGGCACGGACACCGCCTACCTTGAATCAGGAATCGCGACCATCGCCACCGAGAAGGCACGGCGTGACGAGCTGGCACGCAGTCAGGAAGAAGCACGGAAAGCCGCCGCCGAACATGAGAAGGCTATGCAGCTGATCGCGGCTGCGCAGGCAGAAGAACGTCGAGCCCAGGCTGAGAAGCTGGCTCCTGTTATGGAGCGCCACAACGTGCCTGTGGAGTACCTGGCAAACCCCGAACTGGCCCAAGCCTTGCAGCGGTCCCACAACGCGAAAACGCCCAAGGCCGCTGCGGCCGCAGACACCGACATTAGAGAGCGACTGTTCCTCATCGGCAAGGACGGCGTCCACGGGCCCGACATCGAGCAGCTGCGCAAAGAAACCACTTCGAACCTCAACGGCGCAGGCGACGCCCACTTCAAAGATCCCCGGTTCGTGAAAGCAGCCAAGGAACTGCACGAAGCCAAACTCCTTGCCGAGGGCGGCTTCACAGGCACTCAGTTCCTTTCCTCGGAACAGCGGTATGAGCGGGCCGAAAAGGAACTCTTCGCCCGCCTCGACGGCGTCGGCCGGCACATCGAAAACCGCGTCACCGGCAACGACAGCAATCGACTTACAGACCAGGGCCGGGCAGCCGAAAGCACGTCGTCCGCCGGTTACGGATCAGCCGAACACCACGCAAAGTTTGCCGAGTCCCTGGAGGACACCGGGGCCAGCGACGCGCAGATCCGCGGCCGGCTCACCGCAGTTCGGAGTGAGGGGACGCACCCCGACACCGCCATCACCATCGGCAAAGGTGCAACGAGGGCACGCAAAACCCGGACAGGTGCAGCCGTCGGCACGGAGCGGGCGAAAAACGGTCTCAGCCGCTGACGGCGGCACCGCCAATGACGGGCGGCCCAGGCGGCTCCGCCGAAACCCACCCGGCAAGCGAGGAACCCATGACAGAAGAGCCCGATATCCCGAAACGCCCACAGATCTACGAGAGCGATCAGGAGGTCATCGAAGAGGCCATCAGGTTGCTGGCGGAGTTGGACGATGCCCCGCTGAACCAGATGACCTCTCTGTACTATCAACACGGGTTCGAGGAATTACGGATGGTGGTCGGCGATCTGCTCCGGATTCTTCGACGCAATCCCGCGGAGTGAGCCAGCCCAGTTGCAGCTGCGGGCCGATGTGAACGCCGTTTGTCCAGGAAGTGTCCGGGCAAACGGCTGCCCGGAGCCTGTGGCGGTGACAGCAGAGACGCGCGACGTGCTCACCTTCGACGCTGGAGACTGCGTCCATGCCCGTTGGGCCAAGTTGGAGCCGGGCCTGCGCCTAAGGCCGGGGCTCCGGGCCATCGGTTCGGCCCAATGGTTGGCATGACGGTTTGCAACGCGGATACTCGACGATTCACTTCACCGCCCGACTGACCTCGGCCGCTGTGCGCGCAGAGTGGGGCCAGCCAAGAATTCACTGTGGCGGGCCGGCGGTGGGGCCCACCGAAGTTGATGGATGGCCCCGCCGCCGGCCCTTCCCCACATCAAGACCCCACCCCCCCAATCGGCGGGAACTTGGTTCAAGGCTAGGACCGGTTACCACGGCAGCCCCTGTTAGGCACAATGTTCGCTCAAGACTGTCTCAACCCGGGCCCTTCTATTTTCCGGGGGAGCATGCCCCTGAGCGACGGCCATCAGGTTACTCCAGGCAGCTTTTGGGTGGGAGTACGCGCATTTGTACCGGTTCTTCGCCAGCGACCCGCTTGCGCCCCGGCGCCCCATCGTGAGGACATATGGAAGCCGTGGCAGACCCGTCGCGCCTCGGACCACGGCGAACACGCCTCATGGGTGGCCGGTATGACCGGTTCCGACTCGCCTTGGCCCCAGCGTTCCTGGACATTCCTGCGCTGAACCCGTGTGCTGGCCGGTGAGTTCTGACTTGGGTCCCGGGGGCTGCACTGTTCCGGTTGGGTGGTTTAGTCGGCGTTGAGCTTGCGCAGGTACTGGCGAAGGCCTGGTATCGCGAAGTCGATTTTGCCGTGGCCGGCTGGTTCGACCAGGCCGGCGGCCAGCAGGCGTGAGCGGTAATTGGCAATGAGGTTGGTCTTCGCTTTGAGGCGCTGTCCGATGTCGCCAGCGATGGACGGTCCGTCATCTTGGGCCATGGCGCGCAGGAAATCGAGGTCCTTTCCGGACGCGGTTGAGAGGGCGGCTTCGATGACGGTTCGGGCGTTGCGCCGGTGTGCGGCCTGTACTGCCCGGTCCGCCTCGGCAGCGGTCACTGCGCCGTTGTTGTTCTCGGCTTCGCGCCAGAGGAAGTAGCCGACGAGCTGGATCAGGAAGGGGTAGCCGCCGGTAGAGGCGGCTGCTTCCTGGACGAGATGCGGCGGTATGTCGAAACCGGCCGCGGCGAAAATGGAGGTGAAGGATCTTTCGACGTCGCGGATGCCCGCTGCGTGGAGGTCGATTTTGTCGGCCCGGCGCAGGAACGTCGCAACGCCTTCGTTGAGCAGGTCCGATACCGCGGCGGGCAGTCCGGCGAAGACCAAACCGATCGGCAGCCGGTCCTGAATGAAGTGTTGAACGCTGGCCGCCAACTGCGCCAGTTCGTTGCGGTCCGCGGCGTGAATCTCATCCACGGTGATGATCAGGCCGGTGTTTCTGTCGTTGAGGAGTTGGAGAAGTTCTTCGCCGAGCCTGCGCCATGCCACCTGGCGTTCGGGTGCCAACTGGGTGGTGATGCTGAAGCCTGCCGCGCCGATGGCGGTGATGCGCCGGTTCTGCGGACCGCCGCCAAGTTCCTCGGTCAGAGTGCGCATCGCCTCGCCGATGCGGCCCATGAAGCCTTCCGTTGCGGTCTCGGCGATGACTGCCCAGCCTTCCTGGCGGGCGGCGTCGTGGGCTGCCCCGAGCATCACCGTCTTGCCGATCCCGCGGGCGCCGGTGAAGATGGTGAGCAGGCCCGGGGCGCCCGAGCCAAGCCGGAGGCCGTACTGGAATTCGTCAAGGAGGCCTGCCCGGCCGACGATCTCCGGTGGAGTCGCTCCTGCTGAGGGTCTGAATGGATTTTCAATCACAGACCCATCCTATGAGTTTCTGTGAGTTTTGTGAGTTAGGCGCCGTCGATGAATCCTGTGAGTTTTGTGAGCATCGTTCCCCGGGTGAAGCGCCGGACGGTCGACAATGCGATGTTGGCACCGCAATCCGCGGGAGTGCGTGGGGCGCGGTGCGCACGCGGTTTTAGGGTGTTATTTCTACCCGGTTCCGGCCGGTTGCTTTC